>JAWQFQ010000008.1:0-92765 GCA_035967975.1 Scytonema sp. PMC 1070.18 | reverse complement strand
TCATAATTCATAATTCATAATTCATAATTCATAATTCATAATTCATAATTCATAAATTCATCCTTGGCTTTTGTCAACATTTCTCGTAAGTTAGCCCAATCAATACTAGATGCGTCTTGATTGTTGATTAGGCGACCTTGGTTTAGATACAACAGGCGATCGCAAAACTTTTGGCATAACTCCAGTTGGTGATTCACCATCAGGATAGACATTTGATGATTTTGAGCTAACTGATTTACGAGATTCACAATATACTCAGCCTGGGCTATGTCTAAGGCAGAAGTTGGTTCATCTAATAATAATATTTTCGGTTGGATAACTAAAGCACGAGTTATTGCTACGAGTTGTCGTTGTCCCGCAGACAGCTGCAACTCAGTCCGTCCCAACCAATCATCTGGAATTTGTAGTTGTTCTATCCAGTAACTTACACGTTGCTGAATGATTTGTTTGGGTAAACCCCGTAAAACCAAGGGATAGGCTAACGCTTCTCTCACGGACATCCCTAGCAACTTGGGCTCTTGTAAGACCAATGTTACTGAAGAACGCAACTGCAAAACAGGAATTTGACTGTACTCTCGATTTTCTAAATAAATTTTGCCATCAGAAGGTTCACTCAAACGGTTGAGGAGACGTAATAAGTAAGTTTTCCCCGCACCAGAGGGTCCAACAATAGCAATGCGATCGCCCTCAAACACCTCAAAAGAAATATCCTGCAATATAGGATATCCTTGATGACTATCTTGAACCTGAGTTTTCAAGCTAGCAAACAAACTCACTTGTTCCAGGCGAAGTTGCGCTTTGTCGTGTTGAGTCTCCAATTTAAACCTTTTTTATAATGCTTAATTTTTAAGCCTCACGCAAAGACGCAGAGGCGCAAAGTTTTTCTTCGCGTCTTTGCGTCTTTGCGTGATATCTTTAACTCATACTAGCTTGAGTAACCGCAGTAGCAATTGTCCAGCCATCCACTAACAAAAGTAGTAGTGTAAATCCCAATAAAATCAAGTACATCCAAGGCTGTGCTAGAGGATATACATCTGTTGTATCAATCCCCGTCTTTTCTTGCACAATTCGCACCAATTTAGCAAATCCGGCTACACGCATTGGTAGCAAATAAGCTTTTCCCTCTTGGCTGAGAAAGTAGTAAACCAGACCTCCTTGTCCGGTGGTACGAGGTTTTAACTGTTTCACCTCTGACCAGGGTAAAGACCAGCCCTTGCGGAACAAACGCGGTACCCAGGTAGGGTATGTGACTTGAATTCCTTGGTTATCTACAATCACACGTTCACTTAATGCTGCATACAGGGCTACCAATCCGATACTAATACCTATCCACAATAACGCTGGCGGTACGGGCGCACTTGTCGCCTGTGATAGAAAAGGTAACGGTGTAGTTAATGCTACATATAGACTCAAGAGTGTAATCCTAATCAAAGGAGAGAGGCGAAAAGTTAATGGTGATTCCATTTTAGATTTGAGCTGACAGAACAGGAGATTAGATCAACTAAAATTGGCAATCATTTTTTATTACATTTTAATTGATCGCAAAATTTTCTCTACACCCTTTCTCAAGGCAAATACTTTTGTACTATAGCCCATCCTGTGAGTGACACCCAAAAGAACCCAAATAAGAGGATGACATTAGTACTGATATGTATATTTTTAGCCCAAGGACGCTGGGAACTGATGAGTAATGCACTTCCAGCAGATACCATCACCAGTACGACTACAATCAAACCCGCATACAGGTGTTGTGAGTGACCCAAAGAACCAAAATGACCGAGAGTGCCAATAATGCCAATAATTAGCAGTAGCAGCACTAAACTTACCATGCAACTGCCAATTAAAAAGTGAAGAGTTTTGACGCCCCTCAAAACCTCTAAAGATTTATGTCTCAAAACAGGATGCTGCGAAGTTCTATTACGGAACATCCAAAAGCCCGTTACCGCCAAAAATAAATAAGCAAGTAGCGACAAGCCCATTGACCACGCCGCTATTTTCCACAACCAAATAAATGAAGGTAAGTTCATATAAACAATTATATAGCAGTTCTAAATAAAATGTAAAATTTTTGTGAAGACTGCTAATAGCTGATAGCTAATGGTAAAAAAGCCATTAGCCATTAGCAATCAACCATTAGCCATTAGCCATTAGCCATTAGCCATTAGCCATTAACTACCCCACATCCTGACAAACAAAAAGGGTTGCAATTTTGAGCAACCCTCTGAGTATGGAAAATTTTTTCTTTTAATCAACGTATGCTAAACCAGCCACAGAAAAAGATTTTATTGAATCTCTGGTTTTTGTATGAATTGGTTCTACAGTTTGTTTGTTATGGATTTGGTCTTTTTTTGATTGAGGGTTTGTCTCAAACTCGTAACTGCTAGTTTCTTTAATGACAAGGCGATCGCACGGAATTGTATCCGACAAAATTGCACTAGCCATCATACCCGTATGAATCTCAAGTTGAGCTTCTATCGGTGCTTCAAACACTAACCTTTGTCCAGGGAAAACAACCCTTTCAAAGTACCAGTTCGGGATATTTGAGATGCGAGCCACCTGTATTTTGCTTGTGGCATTAACGTAGCAGCAAAGAAAGTTGCCTGTATACTCAGGCGGTAAAGGATCTAATATTTGAGCCATAACTGCTGAGGAGCTTTACGCCACTATTTTATATTACATCAGTAACGCTAGCACTGACCGATCCCCGTGTGCTGTAACCCCGACTACCATATCAAATCTTTTACCTTATTTCTGTCTTAAGGTATGCCTAGGATATGAAAAATTAGTAAAAAATTATGCCTTTTATGCAATTCTACATTATACGCAAACAAAAATCATATCCACTACTGAAAGAAAATTCAGCACTGTGACGATCCCACATACTTTTCCTGTAGCTCCATATAACCATGAAAAGTGGAGGAGCTTAACTCAAGAAATCTCTGTGGATGCTATTGTAAAGCTATAAGCAAAATATCTTCATATTAGTTATCTCTTAAGACTTATGTATCTGAGCGCCAACGGATGTGTGTATCTGAACGATACTAAAGAGCGCAGTTTTGCGTATTATCAAGACTGAGGCTGATATGTCAAGTAAAATTAAGATATAAGACAAAAATTCCCAAAAAACTGCTTAACAACCAAATTCAACTCGTGATGTACTCGGAACAAAGGCAAAATGAGAATCAAGACACCAATGATAGAAAACCGAATTCTTTACGTTCGCCTTCCTTGTAACCCTATTTTTCCTATTGGGGTTGTATACCTTTGCGATCACGTCCATAAACTATTTCCCCAAATCGAACAACGAATTTTTGATTTAGGAACGGTACCACCATTAGATTACACCTCCGCTCTGGATCGCTGTATTGATGAATTCAAGCCAACCATACTTGTGTTTTCTTGGCGGGATATTCAAATTTATGCGCCTGTTGGTGGACGAGGTGGGAATCCGCTGCAATATTCCTTTGAAATTTTCTACGCTAAAAATCCCCTTGTAAAATTGCATGGGGTGCTAGGTGGTTTGCGGATGCTCGTCAGTTACTACACAGAACTGCGGCGCAACATAGGTTTAATCAAACGTGGTTTGAAACGCGCCCGTCGATATAACCCAGATCCTTGCTTAGTTGTTGGTGGCGGTGCAGTCAGCGTGTTTTACGAACAGTTGGGGAAAAGTTTGCCGCAAGGGACAATAGTCTCCGTAGGAGAAGGCGAAACCCTGCTGGAAAAACTCTTGAGTGGTAGAGATATTAAAGATGAAAGGTGCTATGTAGTGGGAGACACACAACCACGTCCACGCCTCATCCACGAACAACCCACTCCATTAGAGAAAACTGCTTGCAATTACGATTATATAGAAAGTATCTGGTCTGAGTTCAATTATTACCTGCAAGAAGGAGACTTTTATATTGGTGTACAAACCAAACGTGGTTGTCCCCACAACTGCTGTTATTGTGTTTACACCGTTGTAGAAGGAAAACAAGTACGTATCAACCCAGCAGATGAAGTTGTTGCTGAAATGCGACAGCTTTATAAACGTGGTATTCGCAATTTCTGGTTTACAGATGCCCAATTCATCCCCGCTCGAAAATTTATCAATGATGCAGAGGAACTGCTACAAAAAATCGTCGATTCTGGGATGACAGATATTCATTGGGCAGCATACATCCGCGCCGACAACCTCACTCCAAAAATGTGTGAACTGATGGTAAAAACCGGAATGAACTACTTTGAAATTGGGATTACCAGTGGTTCTCAAGAACTCGTTCGCAAAATGCGGATGGGTTATAACCTGCGAACAGTCTTGCAAAACTGTCGCGACCTTAAAGCTGCTGGGTTCAACGACCTGGTTTCCGTCAACTATTCCTTCAACGTGATTGACGAGCGACCCGACACCATTCGCCAAACCATCGCCTACCATCGTGAATTAGAAAGAATTTTTGGTGCTGACAAAGTCGAGCCTGCTATCTTCTTTATTGGATTGCAGCCCCACACTCATCTAGAAGAATATGCCTTCAAACAGGAAATTCTTAAACCGGGTTACAATCCAATGAGTCATATGCCGTGGAATGCCAAAAAATTACTATGGAACCCCGAACCTCTCGGTTCCTTTTTTGGCGCAGTCTGCTTGCAAGCTTGGCGACGTAACCCTAATGATTTCGGACGTGAAGTCATGAAAATCTTAGAAGAACAATTAGGTTGTGCTGATTTAGAAGAAGCACTAGCCGCGCCAATTGAAACGAAAGAGAAACAGTTGGTAAGCATCTAGTACAACAAAACATCAAACGTAAAAAGAAGGTTTACGTTGTCAGCTTTATTTTCACACTCACTGTACTAGTGCTACCCTTTACCAGTAAACTAAGGAATAACAAATACAAACACTAATTGCTCCCTCTGAGCAACACAAACTCAATAAATAACATTTCTTGTGGGATGGGCATCCTGTCCGTCCCAAATTCACACTCCTTATCTTCCTTGGCGTCCTTTGCGTCTTTGCGGTTCATTCAAAAACCCTACCCTCATGTTAGAAGGCTCAATTTTACAAAAGCTAGAAACAGCGCACCGGAATAGCAAAAAACCCATTCAATTCGGTGTGTACTACAAAAATACACTAGTTGCCCTTTGCCACGCACTGGAAGACCACATATTAAAAGATGAAGGTACCCCCCTCGTCATTACAGCCTTCCAACAGGGCAAATGGTATCTTCAAGAAGCTGAAAGATACGCAGATATTGCCAAAAATTCGCATCAAATTGCGATCATGGCAGCCCCGGATGCTGGCTTTGCCGAACATCCCACAAGCCAGTTACCCAATGTGTACTTGGTAGCACTCGACCCAAAAGATCCAGTGGCGCAGGAGTGGCACCTGATTATTCTTTCAAAGACATACACAGCAATGGTAATTTGTCAAGAATTATCAGAGGCTGATTATGGTTCTAGTGGGTTACCAGCATCGGATGTAGAACGCAAATTCTATGGCTTGTGGACATTTGAACCAGAATTAGTGATAGAAACAGCAGAATTAGCGATCGCCCACATTGAACGCTACAATCCAGAATTGGCTAAACAACTCACGACTCACAAAAACTCCATTCAGCCAAGTCTCGCCACAATGGAGAATTTGAGCGCAGTTGTTTCCCGCGTCGTAGATTATTTTGAAACTGGATACCTCAGTATATCCGTCCCAACAATGATACGCCATCAAGCACTAGATCGGAATTTAGTTTCCAATGAAATCCAGGCATTTTTGCGGATGGCACAAATCATTGATGCTACCGATGTGACCAATCCAAACGCAGCTGCAGAAGTTGTCGCGCTATCTGAAACAATGGGACAACTTTTAGATCTTCCGGTATGGCAAATAAAACGATTGCGCCTTGCTGGTTGGCTACACCGGATAGATCCATTACAAAAAGTAGAAAGTCTCCTTCCCGTGGGGACTTACGACCATTCCCAAGAAGATGTACCCAAAAGTCCGTTGAGTTGTCCCCTAGTTCCAGGGACGCAGGTGTTACGAAAAATGCCAAGACTACGAGCAGTGGCACAAATTATTACCCATCAAACAGAGTGGTGGAATGGTACTGGCGAACCTGCTGGCTTAGTAGGGGATGAAATTCCTCTAGAATCGAGAATACTAGCACTTGTGGCAGATTTTCAATGGCGGGTAAACCAGAACAGAGCCTCTGGGCTGAGTGAGGAAGAAGCGTTGTCTCAAGCGTTGGAGGGATGCAGAAAGCAGCAGTCCCTTCACTTTGACCCTAAACTGGTGGATACCCTCGCTTTGTTGGTAATGGGCTTGCAACAGGGACTCCAATTGCCTCAACTGGCACCTAAAGTGAGTGCTGGTATGTGGTTGTTAGATAGCAGGTTTGATTGGGAAGATCAGACCAGTGAGGAAATTAAGCAACGGACTTAGCAACAAATTTTGTTAATTAACTACGAAGACGCAAAGAACGCGAAGAAGATGAATATTGAAGAAATTCGTTTGGGAAAAATTAAAAACTTACCAGGGGTTGATTTAGAAGATGAAGATTTATCAAAAGTAGATTTGAGCCGGGTCAATTTTGCTGGCGCTCATCTTGTTGGTATAAATTTTACAGGTTCCAAACTTGAGGGCGGGCGTTTGGAAGGTGCTAATTTGATGGGAGCAAATTTGGTACAAACGGATTTGCGGGCAAATCTGATGGGAGTTAATTTGATGCAAGCAGATTTAACAGGATCTGACTTACGTGGTGGTAATTTACGTGGCGCAAATCTTATGGGAGCAATATTAACGGAAGTATCCTGTGCTGGTGCTTTCTTGAGCGGTGCTAATTTGATGAATGGGAATTTACAAGGTGTTGATTTTCGAGGGGCTGATTTACGCGGTGCGAATTTAACACGAGCAAATCTTAAAGGTGCCAATTTGAGTAGTGCAGATTTGCAAGGGGCGTTATTAAGTGAAGCAAATCTTGAAGAAGCCGATATGCGGGGGGCAAATCTTGCTGGTGCTAATTTAACAGGTTCAAATTTACTTTGTGCTGAGTTGGATGGTGCTAATTTGAATGGCGTAAATTTGGATAGAGCTTGTTTGGTTGGAACAGTTTTGGAAAAGGGTGTGGGGTATGGGGTGTAGGGTGTGGGTGAGGAATATTGTTATCGTTTTTTCTGAGTTCAGTTTGGAACGAGCGTTTTGTTAAAAAATTGTTTACATATTCTTTATTAAAAATTTGTCTCCCTAACTCTAAAGCTTCTTGTCTTTCTGCATCAGTCATTAACCAAAAGTTAGAAACCCGGTTTCTTAAAGAAACCGGGTTTGGTGGTACCTCATATCTTCAGGAACAAAAACCGGGTTTGGTGAGAATGACGACGCTAAAAAAGCTTAATTTTTCGTTGAGAACCCCGGTTTTTTAGGTCTTGTTGAGAATGCTGCAAGATGTCAAGATTGTATCCCTTACAGTATTGCTATCGGTTCCACAATTCATAAATTTTATACATCAATACAGTTCAGTCAAGCAACATTAAGAAACCCGGTAACTCTTACGAAATCGGGTTTCTGTGCCCCACACAACTCCTAACTCATCATATTTTTTATACATAAAGAAAATTCATGATATCAAAATATTTCACCATTCTCACAATTAAACAATATATTTAGAGAGAAGCTATTCGCTAGAATTTTTACAGGTGAAGCAGACAAAAAGTTTATGGCTCTATAGGAAGTGCTGCTGTACGCTGTTGCTGCTACCCAAATAGTTATCAACACTAATTTATATACCAATTGGTAGGAATGGATCCCAAAAGTGTAGTTGAGTTTGTAATCGCGCCACAATTTGATGAAGTTGGAAATTTTGCTCAAGGTCTGGCATCTGTCAGAATTAACTTCAAGCGTGGTTATATTGACAAGATGGGTCAGTTTGTTATTCAGCCACAATACGATCGCGCAGCTTGGAAATTTACCGAAGGGCTAGCATGGGTGAGTATGGGTTATGGTTACAAGTTTGGTTACATAGATACAACAGGAAAACTGGTCATTGAACCACAATTTGATTGGGCTTGGAGATTTTCAGAAGGGTTAGCACCAGTCAAGATTGGTAAAAAATTTGGATATATTGACCGACAAGGTAAATTTATCATTCCCCCTCAATGTAATGTTGCGGCTTCCTTTGTTGAAGGACTCTCTGTAGAAAAGATGGATGACAAGTACGGTTATATAGATCGCCTCGGACAGTTTGTCATCCCACCCCAATATGATCGCGCTTGTTCTTTTTCAGAAGGATTAGCAGAAGTATATATTGACGGTAAGTATGGCTATATCAACCATCAAGGTAAGTTTATTATTCGACCACAATTTTATTTTGCTTGGAATTTTACAGAAGGAATGGCGGCTATAGATAACGGTAGATACAAAGGATATATTGACAAAAATGGCGAATTAGTCATTAGACCTCAATTTGATGGAGCTTACCCTTTTTCAGAAGGGTTAGCAGTCGTCTGTAGTGGTGGTAAATACGGCTACGTTGATTGCAATGGTCACGTTACAATCCGACCGCAATTTGAGGTCGCTTGGAACTTTACCCAAGGTTTAGCATCCGTCCGGTTAGGTAACAAATTTGGTTATATTGACAAAAGCGGTCATTTTGTCATCAATCCTCAATTTGATGAAGCATATAACTTTAACGAAGGACTAGCAGCCATTAAAATTAAAGGTAAGTACGGCTATATCCGCAATCCGTTATCTCTCTAACTCTTATCTCCGTGTCCTCTGCGCCTCTGCGGTTTTTTAATAGGTAATCTTGCAACAAAGGAGTTCATAAACAATGGGTTTCCTTTCGTTTTAACTACTCGTCCCCGCATCCACAATGCTAATCCACCCAATAACACCAACCCCATAACTCCAGCGAGAGGATTTTTATGTACACCAGTCACCCATTCGGGAACCCGACCGGAATATTGAATCAACTCCCCTACATTGATGATGTAATATCCCCATACCAGACCCCCATGTAAACCAATTGGTAAGCCCAAGCGTCCCCTGCGCCAACGCTTTCCCCATACCTGCGTCAACCCCAGCAAAACTAGAGCAGGAAATTGAGGGAGAGTGTGAATAATTGCCTCTAATGGTTTAATAAAATGTAATACAGCAAATAAAATGGCATCTATCCAAAGGCTAACACTTGGTTTATAATCCCGTTCCAACTCATTAAGTAACCAACCTCGGAATAACAATTCCTCAGCAAACCCCACGCCTAAGCCTACAATTAAACCTTCTACAACGACTCTAAATAAAAAAACATTGGGTTGTTGCCATACTAACCAACCAAAAAGTCCTTCAAACCCAAACAAGACCAAAACACTAGTCACTCCAATGGCGAAACCACGCAGCAACTCTACACCATTAAGCTTTGAGAGTTCCAAACCATAGTGCCGTAGTGGCTGCGGTTGATTGTATACGTATTTACCCCATAATTTGAGTAAAATGATAAATTCGACATAAAGTATAGCCATGGTCGCAATACTTACTAAGTTGGTATCGCGAACCATTAGGTAAAAAGGTGCTGCTAACGGTAACCACAGCACCAACAGATTCAACACAAACAATCCCAACCGGAGAGGGGCGGAACGTTGTGATAAACTTAGGAAATTTACTTTTAACAATAAAATCGCCTTCTTTTCATTCTTCCGGCTCTATTGTGCTGGTCAAACCGTGATTTTTCAAGGTTTCACAATAAAACTCAGCATGTTCTTGAGCGCAAGTGATAACTAAAGCTAGCCCGTTGGTATGAGCTTCCATCATGATACTAACCGCCTGGGGTTGGGTGAGGTTCGGGACTGTAGTCAGCAGAACTTGTACCACATACTCCATAGGGTTAAAATCATCATTGTGAAGCAAAACGCGATATCGAGGCGCTAGCTTTCGGGATGTTGAACGCTTCTCTAAAGTTTCGACAGACACGGCTTCTTGCTCTCTTCTCGCTTAATAACTACAACAAGAACTTTTTCTAAAGAATCCTTAAGACTTATTAACCCATTTTATAACACATACAAACCAATATTAAGGGTATCAAAGTTTTTGTGACATAGGGATAGCTGATGATACGGATGGATTGCGATCGCCCATTATGGGGTTGACACGGGATTAAAATAAAAGCATTACTATCGTCAATGCAGCCCAAACCGCCCTGACTATGGATATTAGCCCTAACTTTCAACAAGGTCAAATTGTATCTCTGGATAATGGTAACAGGCGGCTGTATGCAGAAGTTATTCAAGTGGTGATTTCTCGTCGCTTATGCTGGGTGCGTCCTTTGCTACTAGCCTCCTTTACCGAAGAACCTCCACTCTTAACGGATCTACCAGACGCACCTGACTTGTTGTGGTCTGTCGATTCCTTTCAACCAGCATTAGATACCGAAGTCATTGATTTCTTCAGCCAGGTTTTGAGAAAAGAACCAAAACCCGGACACGCTTCAGTCGCAAAACAGCAACTTAACCAGTTTATTCACCAAATTTGGCAAGCACAGAAAAATTATGAATTATGAATTATGAATTATGAATTCACAGCTTAATTTCCATGTGTTACTAGTTTACAGAAATTGCGTTGGCTATTAACTATTAAAAAGGTACAATTAGGATACTATTCGCTGAAAAGATAATCGCGAATGGTTAGCAGTGCTTTGGTTTTATATTAAGAAGTTTAATAACTTCAGGGTTATTTTTTAAGTTTTTCTTACTTGTATAAAAAAATTATCCTACACTGGGAACTAACTGGATGCGGCCAGCGTCCATTTCAGCCATCAGTAGCTCTAATGCTTCGTAATCAACATCAGAAATGTAGCCCGTTGCTGTCAATTCATAGTTAATTTCATTTTCTATTTCTGGAGTTAACTTCTTAATATCCAAGGCTTTTTCTACCAGTAAACGAATGGTGTATCTAGCTTTCATATCAAATAAATCCAAGGTATTAGGTATTAATTATCCACGCTAAAACTGAGTATCAAAAGTGATCGAAACCTCTAAACAGCTGTGATCTAGATCACATATTTTTGTCGTTCTGGTTCACTTAAAAATTGAACTAGCAGGCAAGTAGATGTGTAGTTTATAACTAAGCACGCTTGATATTTCTCAAGCTTCATAAAGTTTAATTCGAGTCTAGATAAGCATCTCAAGCACCTAGAAGAAATGCTTTTATGAGAGAAAAATCTGAAAATTTTTAACTCTTTTATTAAGAAAAGTAAATGTATAGTTCGACACAATTTTTTGAGGATTTGTAATAATCTTAAACAGATGGCCTGTAGTAATAAAGATTTAACAAAGAGACGTAATACGAATGGTCGATGTGAAGAAAAAAAGATTATGTTCAAATACATCTATCTTTAACAGTCATCAGTTATCAGTTATCAGTTACATGAGTGGGTATAAGTCCCAGACAAATTAAACCTTTATAGGTTGGTGGAGCTTTTAAATTCCCAACAATAAGCCGAATAACTGTTCACTGTGTACTGTTCACTGATTTAAAGTTCATTAACTTTAATTAGGAAGGCACAATGCAAGCAACTCTAGATTATCCAACAATTACAGTAATTCGTCCTCAAGGTTGTATCAGTGGGACAAAATCTTTGGAATTTGAGACACACTTGAGAACAGCGTTAACCAGGGATGGTGTTTCTACCTTGCTGGTTGATTTAGAGTCTGTAGAGTTGTTAGACTGCGCGGGCTTAATGGCATTGGTATCTGCGCTCAAACTTGCTCAGACACTAAAACGCCGTTTTAGCCTTTGCTCAATGTCACCATCATTAAGAATGATGTTTGAACTCACCCAATTAGATAAGGTTTTTGAAATATTTGATGGCAAAGCCGCATTTGACGCAGCTTGTCTACCTGTAGAAAAAACAAAACTGGTCTGTGCCTAACCATTGCTCTTTCAAGAAACACAGGGTGTGGGGTGTGAGGTGTGGGGTGTAGGGGAAAATGTGTTTTTTTCATTCATAAAGGGCGAACGCTGCCCGTGGGGCTCTCTCTAGAAATACCTAATCAATGCTAAGGTTGGAGGTGAGTAACTGTAATTAAGGTAGCTCGAAGATAGTGCAGTGACTGTTGCAATAGAAAAGTTAATATCACCGGATATAGTAAAACCAGCTCGTTACTTAGGTAACGAGCTATTAGCGGTTCAAAAGCCCTGGGATTTGGCAGTAGTACGCTGGGTGTTAACCTACCCAGAAGTTTATGAAGTGGGTGCGTCCAATCTAGGACACATTATCCTCTACAACATTCTGAATACCCAACCGCGTCAGTTGTGCGATCGCTCATATCTACCAGGAACAGATATGACAGCAAAACTACGGGAAACAAAGACACCATTGTTTGCTGTGGAATCGAAGCGATCGCTCTTAGACTTTGACATTTTAGGTTTTAGTCTTAGTTACGAACTCGGAGCAACCAACATTTTAGAAATGTTGGATTTAGCTGGTATCCCTCTAACATGGAGGGAAAGGCGAGGATCAGGGGAAGCAGAGGGGGGAAAAACTCCCTCATCTGTTGCCTACCCATTAATTTTCGCAGGGGGACAGACTGCAACATCCAATCCCGAACCTTACGCCGACTTCTTCGACTTTTTCGCCCTTGGAGACGGGGAAGAATTATTGCCTGAAATTGGGTTGGTGTTAGAAGAAGGCAAACAAGCTAATTTGAATCGAGAAGAACTGTTATTGGACTTAGCACAGATACCTGGTGTATATGTTCCTCAGTTTTACGATATGTCAGAGGATGGCTCAGTTCATCCCAATCGCCCAGATGTCCCAAAACGAATTGTGAGAAGGGTTGCTACCCCACTACCAGCGTATTCTATTGGGTTAGTTCCTTACATACAACCAGTACACGATCGCCTCACAATTGAAATTCGGCGCGGCTGTACTCGCGGCTGTCGCTTCTGTCAACCAGGAATGCTGACTCGCCCTGCAAGAGATGTAGAGCCAGAAAAAGTGATAGATGCTATTGAAAAGGGCATGGAGCAGACTGGTTATAATGAATTCTCTTTGCTATCCCTGAGCTGTTCCGATTACTTATCTTTACCAGCTGTGGGGATGGAAATCAAGAATCGTTTAAAAAACGACAATATTACCCTTTCTCTACCAAGCCAACGGGTAGATAGGTTTGATGAGAATATTGCTAATATCCTCGGTGGTGTCCGTCAGGGTGGACTCACTTTTGCTCCAGAAGCTGGAACTCAGCGAATGAGAGATATTGTCAATAAAGGGTTAACAAACGAAGAATTGTTACGGGGTGTGAAAACAGCATGGGAACAAGGCTGGGACAAAATAAAGCTTTATTTTATGATAGGCTTACCAGGGGAAACTGATGATGATGTGTTGGGAATAGCGGAAACAGTCAGGTGGCTGCAACGTGAGTGTCGGGGTCAACATAGAAGACCTTTGTCATTTAACTTAACAATATCTAACTTCACGCCCAAGCCACATACACCGTTCCAGTGGCACTCAGTTTCAACAACTGAGTTTGAACGCAAGCAAGATTTACTGCGCCAAGCTTTCCGCCGGATGAAGAACGTAAAGGTGAATTTTACCGATGTCCGTATTTCCGCAATGGAAGATTTTATCGGACGGGGCGATCGCACCCTAGCGGCTGTATTGCGCCGTGCTTGGGAACTAGGTGCAGGCATGGATTCTTGGTATGATAGTGTAGACAAGGCATTTCACGCTTGGGGACAAGCGATTGTCGAAGCAGGTTTGGATTGGAAATACCGCCAGGTGGAAAAAGGAGAATGGAATTTATTTGCTTCTCCTACACCTCATACCCCACATCCTACACCCTCTTTGGATGCCAAGCTACCTTGGGACTACATCGACACTGGTATCGACAAAAAGTGGCTCAAGGAAGACTTACAACGTGCTTTAGAAGCAGCAGTTGTACCTGACTGCTCCTTTGAAGGTTGTTCTCACTGTGGAGTTTGTGGTACTGATTTCGGTCATAATATAGTGATTCCCCCACCAGAGGTTCCCCAATTTGCAGGAGAGTTTGTACCCAATACCACCAAGGTACAACGTCTGCGGGTTTGGTTTGGGAAACAAGGTAATATGGCTTTAGTCGGGCACTTAGATTTAATGCGCCTGTTTGACAGAGCCGTACGGCGGGCGGGATTACCAGTCTCCTTTACAGGTGGATTTCATCCTATGCCGCGCATCTCTATTGCGAGTGCTTTACCTTTGGGTGCAACCAGCAGTGGTGAAATTGTGGATTTTGAACTCACACAACAGACGGATTTGGAAACTTTTCGCCAAAAACTGTCTGCTACACTGCCATCAGACATTCCTTTATATAAGGTGGAGCCATTGGAATTGAAGGCAACGGCGGCGAATCAGATGTTAGAAGCAGCGGAATATTTAATGACTGTGGCTTCTGTTCCGGAAATAACACCTGCACAATGGCAAGCTTGGATTGATACAATTAAACAGAGAGATGAGATTTGGTACGAACACACAACCAAATCAGGGAGGACGCAATTGGTAAATCTGCGCGATCGCCTGTTTGAGTTGGAATTGACGGAACCGTCAAATCTCCCCTTAAGTGTGCTCAATCGATGGTTTGAGGATGACAACTGGTCGAACCGGAGTAACCGGAATGAACTGCCCGTTAGCCAAGGAGATTCAAAAGTTATTCTTCGCTATGTAGGCAGCTGCCGTCATGATGGAGTCGTGTTGCGTCCAGAGCAAATCCTGTTTATCCTTGAGCAAGTGGCAAATGTAGAATTTCATTTGCTCCATATCCACCGCAACCGACTGGTTTTGGGGGTATAATTTAAGAAAGGGCAATTAGTTAGTGATTGCCCTGTAAATGCATATCTTGGGAATTGATTTTTGACAAGGTTGCGTTAGAATTAGATGAAGAGAAATTTTCTGGCGCTGCATTGAGTGAAGCTGGTTCGCTACCCTGTCATTCAGGGCGTGAAGGCAAAGATATTAGAGTGCAATATCTAGGGTTTTATCCCAGACAATCAACAAGCAGATTATTTCACACTCTCTCTATAGCTAACTAGTGAATCAGCAATTCCCCAATAGGCTCCATCAGCTTCTCTAAACTCTGGAAGGAAACTCTGAATTGAATTCGGAGTGTTCAGCGAAAGCTGTTCCAGTTGAAGCCCTGCGAACCGTCCGACCCATTAAATATGGATAGTCGTTACGGGTAAGCGTTCAAGTTCTCACTCCGGGATACGTAGCTAGTCCAGCCAACACCCCTGCCTAAAGGCGAGGGGCTTCGAGCCTCCCTTTAAGATTAGGTGGCACTAACTAAAACCGAACAGTTAAACAGGCAAAATAAGGGTTTAAAGTCGGTACTGTTTGGAAATTACCCACCCGTAACCTCTGATGGCTGACTTGACTAGAGTAGCTTTTGAGTTTCCGGTACACAGGGGATGTGGACAAGTACTACTCCTATACTTGTTCAACCCTAAAAGAGGAGGGCAATAAAAATTGCTAGTGTCGCGTTTCCTACGCAGGGCTAATGCCGTAAGGTTGCCACAATGCCGGAGAATTTTAGATGATTTTTAAAACTACTTTGATTGTTTAGTTCACAATTAAAGTGGTATTTGATGCTGGGGAATCAGCCGACGCAGCAGATTCCCTAGAGTAGTAAGACTTACCTTGTTAAGTCTTAAGTGAAAATAAATCAGAACTCGAAACTCTTGACTCACAATTAAGTTGGGAAAGAGCATTGCATCAAAAATTAACCACGTGCGGGTGATTTAATTGCTTAAATAATAAGCAGCCGTAGTGGAAATCTCAGGCGTGTCAACGCAATAACAGTGTCAAGAACTTTTTAAGTTTGAGCAAGAAATCGCAATTTTTATTTCAGCTGCACATGCGTGGGCTTGCTGGGGTAAGCATGATGAATAAACCCCCAAGTATGTTTGTGCTGCCCAGTTTTGAGGAAAATAATTGAATGCCAAAACAAATTATCATCGCGGAACAGCATCAGATTGCTGCAGTATTTTCTGAAGACCAAATACAAGAACTTGTCGTAGCTACAGGTCATCACCAAATAGGTGATATTTATTTAGGAGTTGTCGAAAATGTATTACCTGGGATAGATGCAGCATTCGTTAATATCGGTGATCCAGAGCGAAACGGCTTTATTCACGTCACCGATCTAGGACCATTGCGCCTAAAACGCACGGCAGCGGCTATCACAGAGTTATTAGTGCCGCAGCAAAAGGTGTTAGTTCAGGTGATGAAAGAGCCAACAGGAACAAAAGGACCTAGGCTCACAGGAAATATTACTTTACCCGGACGTTATGTTGTACTGATGCCCTATGGTCGGGGAGTAAATTTATCTCGCCGAATAAAAAGCGAAAGCGAACGCAACCGCTTGCGTGCTTTGGCAATTTTGATTAAACCCGCAGGAATGGGTTTGCTAGTCCGGACAGAAGCAGAAGGTAAGCCGGAAGAAACAATTATTGAAGATTTAGAATTTCTGCAACGGCAATGGGAAGCTATTCAGCAAGAAGCGCAATCCACTCGCGCTCCTGCATTATTGAACAGAGATGAAGATTTTATTCAACGCGTGTTGCGGGATATGTATGGTGCGGATGTAAACCGGATTGTGGTTGACTCCAGCACAGGATTAAAGCGAGTTAAACAGTACTTGCAAAATTGGAGTGGTGGACAAACACCACAAGGATTATTAATCGACCATCACCGCGATCGCGCTGCTATACTAGAATATTTCCGCATTAATGCTGCTATTAAAGAAGCTCTCAAACCCAGAGTAGATCTGCCTTCTGGCGGATATATCATTATAGAACCGACAGAAGCACTCACAGTCATAGACGTAAACTCCGGTTCGTTTACACGTTCAGCAACAGCGAGGGAAACGGTTTTATGGACTAACTGTGAAGCAGCAACAGAAATTGCTCGCCAGTTACGCCTGCGGAATATTGCTGGGGTAATAGTGGTAGATTTCATTGATATGGAATCGCGACGAGACCAACTGCACGTCTTAGAACATTTCAACAAAGCGTTAAAGGCAGATAAAGCCCGTCCCCAAATTGCCCAATTAACAGAATTGGGTTTGGTGGAACTCACCCGCAAGCGTCAAGGTCAAAATATTTACGAATTATTCGGTAAGACATGTCCTACGTGTGGTGGTTTAGGACACGTCGTTCATTTACCAGGAGAAGGCGAAACCCGCTTACCAACATCACCAGCAGAATTGCCAGACCGCTTTGCACCACTGTCTAACAGGGAATCCCGTACCCATTCCTCTGTAGTCCGTATGCCAGAACCACGGGAAAGCTATGAAGCCTACGGAGAGGGATCTTATGAAAGCGATCGCGAATTGAGTGGTTTGAATCTGGATAATCATCCCAGCTACCGGGAAATTGGTGGTGACGATAGCAGAAAGCGTCGTATCCGTCGCAGTCGTCAGGGGGGTTTGAATGGGGGTAATGGCAAAGACGAGCCAAGAATTGCGTCGAACTCCCTAGCGTTTGTTCCCGATTCAGACATAGATTTGGATGACGAACCAGAACTTGGACACCGACCGGAACTACCTTCTCCCAATCTTGGTAAAACGGGTTGGGAAAGACCAGACCGCAGTAAAGTTACCAAATTAGAGCCCATCAAACCAGTGGTAGAACCACCGGAGATTGTGACTGTAGAAATGTCATCGTCTGAACAAGAAATCTTCGCTTATACTGGGGTATCTCCTCTAGTGAAGTTGAATCGAGAAGTCAGGAATCCCAAATCTGTCATTATCAACGTCGCTATGCCGGGACAAGGTCCTGCTCCATCGGCTCAGTCAACCTCAACTGCAACTGCAACAGATGATAGCGAACCAATGGTTGAAGAACTCAACGACGATGAATCTACAAATGAAGAAGTTGATACTCATGTTCCACCAACGGATGACCTACCTTCCTCTGTTGTGATGACTGATGAAACGGAAACTTCCATCTCTAGAACTGACAAACGTCGCCGTCGCCGTCGTTCTTCCTCTGTGGACTCGAATACATAACCGTTGAATGACCTATGATAGACCTAAAGCCGACTGTCACTTCTTTTGAAATGCCAGAACAAAAGTGGCTGGAGTTCTCCACACTGTCAGGCATTCAGGGGTTAATTGCAGGCGTAGATGAAGTAGGGCGAGGTGCTCTATTTGGTCCTGTAGTAGCAGCAGCGGTAATACTTCCAAAACAGTCTCTTCAAGAACTGGTCGCGGCTGAAATTAAAGATAGCAAAAAGCTGATTGCTTCTCAAAGAGTGCAGCTAGCGCAGCGAATTTGTGCATTAGCAATAGACTGGAAAATTGGATTTGCTTCAACTGCTGAAATTGACCGGATAAATATTTTGCAAGCTACTTTGTTGGCAATGAAGCGGGCTGTTCTTAAGTTAACGGTACAGCCTGCTTTATGCTTGATTGATGGCAATCAGTTGGTGAAAGATTTACCACTACCCCAGCGAATAATCGTAAAGGGAGACGAAAAATCTCTCTCTATTGCCTCTGCCAGCATTGTTGCTAAAGTTTGGCGAGATGACCTCCTGCTTCGTCTCGCCTCCAAATACCCCGTGTATGACTTGGAACGTAATAAGGGCTATGGAAGCAAACGCCATCTCTTAGCACTGCAAGAGTACGGTTCCTCTCGATTACATCGAAAATCTTTCCGCCCTTGTAACTAGGGTGTAGGGTGCGGGGTGCGGGGTGTGGGGGTATGAGGTGTGAAGGTGTTGAGATGCAGGATAAATCTTTTCCCTATACCCTACACCCCACACCCTTATTTTCACTCAGGATTGAGAATTGGAAATTCTGTTACTTCTCGAACAATACCGCCTTGTGTAGTTTGTGACTTCAACCAATGGCGATAATCTGCTAAAAGTTGATGTTGCAATCTTTGCTTAATTGTCAATAAAACGCTCTTAAGCAACCCATTACCTGTTGCTTCTAAAATTGTTTTGGGAGTAAAGGAAAATGGTGGGGGTAAATCCACTTTCACTTCTAAATCGGCTGTTCCTTTGAGAAGAGTCACAGTGTTTTGCTCCTCAGGAGATAAATATCCTTTTAAATTCAGTGTAAAGCGCTGGTTGATATATTCGATACCAAGTATTTCACAACCTACCGATCGCACATAGAGTGTTCCATTTGATTCAGCCCACACTCTCAGATCTACAGTTGGCTGGAGTGATAGTGACATAAAAGTCAAGGGGCGTAGTTTCAAACGAAAAACGTCCTCAGACAACTGTTGAATGCGGTTTGAGTCAAATAAAGCCCTAACTAGACGTTGGGGCTGACGTAAATAGTGCTGAATGGGAATAGGCTGCTCGGAAATTGCGATCGCAACCGACTGAGAAGCAGTAAACCGAGTAGGCATGGGGAATATAAGAAGACTTGTTAAATTATTGTAGTGTTTTTTGTAAAGATTGTGTTTAATTTCACTGATTTAAAAATGGAGTGTAGGGTGTAAAGGGTATGAGGGTGTAGGGAAAACAGATTTTTGTGTATATTAGTGTACAAAAGTTGATGTTAGCTACTGAGTCAGTTGTTGTGTTATAAATCGCCTAATAAGCTGTCACGTCTTTTAGTTGCATATTTTTTTGACAGGGCTATTATGAGTGAGTAGTTAGAAGTTAGTTGTTCGTTGTTTTCTCCACTATCCACTATCAACTATCAACTATCCACTAACAGTCCTTAGCGTCACAGCTTATCAACACAAGCTAAGGCTGAATTTACATCTCACAAAACTCAATGACTATTACAATCGCACATTTAGGACCCCCAGGCACTTATGCAGAACAGGCAGCGCTTCTTTATTTCAACTGGTTAACGGCGTCTTCAGGAATTGATGAAGCTATGTTATGCCCCTATCCCAGTATTGCCCAAACATTACGAGCTGTTGTGAAAGGTCAGGCAAAGTTGGCTGTTGTACCAGTAGAAAATTCTATTGAAGGCAGTGTTACCATGACACTAGATACGTTATGGCAGCTCGAAAGTTTGCAAGTGCAGTTGGCTTTGGTAATGCCAATTATCCATACGTTAATTTCTTGTGCTCAAAGGATAGAAGATATTAAGACAATTTATTCTCATCCTCAAGCTTTAGCACAATGCCAGGGATGGTTAGAGCGTTTTCTCCCAAATGCACAATTGATTGCGAGTAATTCTACAACTGAAGCACTGTTGCATCTCGAACAGGACTTAAGCGCTGCGGCTATTTCATCTCAAAGAGCGGCGCAACTATACAATTTACCAATACTTGCCACTGGTATTAACGATTATCCCGGAAACTGTACTCGCTTCTGGGTGGTCAGTCAGGATGACATACCCGGAACCCGTCCTAATTATCAAAAGACCGCTAGCCATACTTCCCTTGCTTTTAGTACCCCTGCTAATACACCGGGCGCACTCGCAAAACCCCTGGAAGTCTTTGCCCGTCTTAACATTAACCTGAGTAAGATTGAATCTCGCCCAACAAAGCGATCGCTTGGTGAGTACCTCTTTTTCATTGACGCAGAAGCAGACGCATCAGACCCACAAATGAAAGCCGCTCTATCAGAGATTAAGCCTTACACGGAGGTACTCAAAATTTTTGGGAGTTACAATGTTTTGCCAATTCAATCATTGGGGATGAGTGGATAGTGGATAGTAGTTAGTGGATAGTGGATAGTGGATACGATTAACGATTAACGATTAACGATTAACGATTAACTACTAACTACTAACTACTAACTACTAACTACTAACTACTAACTCTTTACAACTTCTGATTAAAGGTATCTTTGAGGACAGTACGAGCTGCTAGATGATTGCGAGTAGAAGTTAAAATTTCTGCTTCTCGCTCTAGACGAGCTAGTGTATCCCGCGTTTCTAATAATGCTTGCTGTTCTGCGGCGACACCGTAAAGGTTACTTGCTACCCAATAGGACAATTCTATTGGTAGATCTGGTAAATCTTCAGGTAGTTCGATATTTTGTTCGGTCAGCTTAGCTGAAAGTCTCACAACATCTTTCAATGCTTGTTCAACTTCCACTGCTAAAGGTCGCAGATCCCGAGTTGGAGCTTCGTCTTCAATCCATTCAACAAGACCGACTCGATAGGGCTTTTCGCGGACATACTCTAGAAGGCGGAACCTTTGTTGTCCTAGAGTCCACACCTTCATGCGGTCATCTGGTAGCCTTTGGTAATGAATGATTTCTGCACAGCAACCAACTTCAGCAATGGTACCTCGTACTGGATCTACCATGAGCACACCAAACCTGCGATCGCCCTCCAAAATCGTATTCATCATGATTCGGTAGCGAAATTCAAATATTTGCAGGGGTAGTGGTCTGGTAGGGAACAGAACTACTTCTGGTAACGGGAATAGAGGTAGTTCAGAAACTGCTGTCTTGGAAGAGGATGTCATTTTTACCTATGTATAATTTATTATCTTAAATAACTATTCTTCTTTGCTTTTCCCGTATCGTTCCTACATTCTATCATTTCGCTTTTACACCTATTATAAAGCCCTGAAGAAATATCTTTCAGGGCTTTGTTATCATTTATACTTTATATGACCATTTTTACAGTGCTTGCTAATAGCTAATGGCTAATAGCTCTCATCACAATTAACGATTAGCAATTAGCTATTAGCGATTATAGTGCTTGCTAATAGCTCTCATCACAATTAACGATTAGCAATTAGCTATTAGCGATTACAATTTCACTTCTATATCTACTCCGGATGGCAAATCTAGTTTCATCAAAGCATCAATGGTTTTAGATGAAGGCTGATAAATATCAATAATCCGGCGGTGGGTGCGAGTTTCAAAATGTTCTCGTGAATCCTTATCTACGTGAGGAGAACGCAACACACAGTAGATTCGACGTTTTGTGGGAAGAGGAATCGGTCCTATTGCTGTCGCATTAGTACGGTTAGCTGTGTCTACAATCTTCTCGCAAGATGTGTCCAGTAAACGACGGTCAAAAGCTTGTAAGCGAATTCTAATCTTTTGCTGCTGTAGAGTTGCCATTTTTAGTTTTCCAGGTTCTGATGTTTTCTTTGGGGTGTAGGGGTGCAGGGGTGTGGGGGTGTAGGTGAAAGAATTACCCTTATACCCTTACACCCTTACACCCCTGCACCCGAATTCAAGGACATGAAAAGAGCAGAGACGTATTATACACCATCTCTGCTCCTTTGTATAGTTAAGGTGCAAAGGTACTATTTGAGAATTTTGGAAACCACGCCAGCACCGATGGTACGACCACCTTCACGGATTGCGAAACGCATTCCTTGCTCGATCGCGATCGGGCTGATCAGTTCCACGTTCATTTTAATGCGGTCACCGGGCATAACCATTTCCGCTTCACTACCATCATCACTAGTAAAAGTCTTGATAGTACCAGTTACGTCAGTTGTCCGCACGTAGAACTGAGGACGGTAGCCAGCAAAGAAGGGTGTTTTACGTCCACCTTCTTTTTCCGTCAAAACGTACACTTCACCTTCAAATTCGGTGTGTGGAGTAATTGAACCTGGTTTAGCGAGTACCATACCCCGTTCAATATCGGCTTTTTGAATACCGCGCAGTAGTATCCCGGCATTATCCCCAGCCATACCTTCGTCGAGGCTCTTCTTGAACATCTCGATACCAGTAACTGTGGTGTTGCGGGTTGCTCTGATGCCAACCAGTTCCACGTTGTCACCAATCTTCACCTTACCGCGTTCAATACGTCCGGTTGCTACAGTACCACGACCCGTGATGGAGAACACGTCTTCTACAGCCATCAGGAAGGGCTTATCGACAGCACGCTCTGGTGTAGGAATGTATTCATCTACAGCATCCATGAGTTTGTAAATTTTATCTACCCACTCATTTTCACCACGCGCTGTCTTGGGGTTAGCAACCATTGCTTCCAACGCTTGCAAACCAGATCCTGTGACAAGGGGGATATCATCGCCAGGGAATTGGTAGCTAGAAAGCAATTCGCGAACTTCCAATTCCACTAGTTCCAAAATTTCCGCGTCATCCACCATATCTTCTTTGTTCAAGAAAACGACTAGGCTAGGAACACCGACCTGTCTTGCTAACAAGATGTGTTCGCGGGTTTGAGGCATGGGACCGTCAGCCGCAGAAACCACTAGAATAGCACCGTCCATCTGAGCAGCACCAGTAATCATGTTTTTCACGTAGTCCGCGTGTCCGGGACAGTCTACGTGAGCATAGTGCCGATTTGCGGTTTCATATTCTACGTGAGCGGTGTTGATGGTAATACCACGTGCCTTTTCCTCTGGTGCGGCATCAATTTCATCGTATTTTCTTGCCTGCGCCTGACCGAGGGCTGCCAAGGTCATGGTGATGGCTGCTGTGAGGGTGGTTTTACCGTGGTCAACGTGACCGATAGTACCGATGTTGACGTGGGGTTTATTCCGTTCAAACTTTGCGCGTGCCATGAATGCTAATTTCCTTTACTAATTAAGCGTTCCCTTTGCTTTTAGCTATGATTGCCTCAGCCACGTTGCGAGGTACTTCTTCGTAGTGGCTAAACTCCATTGAGAAGATGCCTCGACCTTGGGTCTTAGACCGGATGTCAGTTGCGTAGCCAAACATTTCTGACAATGGGACTTTGGCGGTAACTTTTGCAAGACCTTCCTCAGATCCCATTCCCTCAATTTGCCCACGACGGGAATTGAGGTCGCCCATTACATCACCTAGGAAGTTTTCGGGAACTTCTACCTCAACTTTCATCATAGGCTCTAACAAGGCGGGAGAAGCTTTCATTGCTGCTTCTTTCAATGCCATGGAACCAGCAATTTTGAAAGCCATTTCCGAAGAATCTACTTCGTGGTAAGACCCATCGATCAGCGTTGCTTTGATATCAATAAGTGGATATCCTGCTATAACACCAGATTCACAGGTTTCTTTAATTCCTGCTTCCACTGGGGAGACGTACTCTTTAGGTACAGAACCACCGACAATTTTGGAGACAAATTCAAAGCCACTTCCGGGTTCACCTGGCTCCAAATCAATGACAACGTGACCGTATTGTCCTTTACCACCGCTTTGGCGGATGAATTTACCTTCAACCTTGGTAACGGGTTTACGAATTGTTTCACGGTAAGCAACCTGGGGAGCACCGACGTTTGCTTCCACTTTAAATTCGCGCAACATCCGGTCTACCAGAATTTCTAGGTGTAATTCACCCATTCCTGCGATTACGGTTTGGTTGGTTTCCGGGTTTACACTCACGCGGAAGGTTGGGTCTTCTTCCGAGAGAGCTTGCAGAGCCTTGGACAGTTTGTCCATGTCATTCTTGGTTTTTGGTTCAACCGCAACCGAGATAACAGGCTCGGGAATGTAAAGGGACTCTAGAATTACTGGTGAACTCTCATCACACAGCGTATCACCTGTCAAGGTGTCTTTTAATCCCACAGTTGCTCCAAGGTCTCCTGCTCTGAGTTCATCAACGTCAATGCGGTCGTCTGCTCTAAGTACTACTAAGCGAGAAACTCGCTCTTTCTTGTTCTTTGTAGCATTTAGAACATAACTGCCTTTCTTCAAAACTCCAGAATAGACGCGAACAAACGTTAGGCGACCGTAAGGGTCAGCCATAATCTTAAAGGCAAGAGCTGACAGTGGTTCTTCATCATTAGCGTGGCGTTCGATAGCTTCGCCACTCGGCAGTGTACCTTGAATGGGTGGTACGTCGATGGGTGCTGGTAAATAATCTACTACCGCATCCAAAAGCAATTGCACGCCCTTGTTCTTGAATGCCGAACCGCAAAGCATTGGTACGATAGTACCTGCAATTGTGCCTTTTCTCAGGGCTGTGCGGATTTCGTCTTCTGTCAGTTCTTCACCTTCAAAGTACTTGGTCATCAGGTTATCATCAGTTTCCGCAACTGCTTCTATCAGTTTGCTGCGGTACTCTTCTACCTGAGATGCCATCTCTTCAGGGATAGCTGTTTGCTCAATATCGGTTCCCTGGTCATTGTTGTAGATGTAAGCACACATCTTCACCAGATCGACCAGTCCTCTGAATTCGTTTTCACTACCAATGGGCAACTGAATGGCTATGGCATTTGCTCGGAGGCGATCGCGTACTTGCTCGTGTACTCTATAAAAGTTCGCGCCTGTACGATCCATTTTATTCACAAAAACAATGCGAGGCACTTTATAGCGGTCTGCTTGACGCCACACCGTTTCTGTTTGGGGTTGCACGCCGCCTACAGAACATAAAACTGTAATTACACCATCTAGTACCCGCATGGAACGTTCCACTTCAATTGTGAAGTCTACGTGTCCGGGAGTATCAATAATGTTAATTTGATGTTCTTTCCAACTGGTACTAATAGCAGCAGCAGTAATAGTAATTCCGCGCTCCCGTTCCTGTTCCATCCAGTCGGTCACTGCGGTTCCTTCATGAACCTCACCAATTTTATGAATTATCCCAGAGTAAAACAATATTCTCTCTGTTGTTGTGGTTTTGCCCGCATCAATATGCGCCGCAATACCGATGTTGCGTACTTTCACTAGCGGGTTTGTACGTGCCACAGTTGCCTCCTATAGTTTTCGCCTCATGATATCTTGTATATTACACTTTGTTAAGATATTATACTTTTACGGAAAACCGTCTTTTTAAGCATAAAGTGTAAACTATCAAGGATGAAGTGACAAATTTTCAGGATGCTTCGCTACATTCTTTTTCATCCTTCATCCTTCATCCTTTATTTAGTAGCGATAGTGTGCAAAAGCTTTGTTTGCTTCTGCCATCCGGTGCGTTTCTTCCCGCTTACGAATTGCGTTCCCGGTTTCATTAGCAGCATCCATTAGCTCATTCGCAAGTTTGCTTGCCATTGTACGACCAGGACGTTGACGGGAGAACTGCACTAACCAACGCAATGCTAGAGTTGTACCCCGTTCAGAACGCACTTCCATTGGGACTTGGTAAGTCGCCCCACCTACCCGACGAGCTTTGACTTCTACTAATGGCGTTGCATTCCGCACGGCTCTTTCAAAGGTTTCTAACGGATCGCCACCAGTTCGTTCTTCTATGGTTTTCATTGCTGCATACACAATCCGTGCGGCTAAGGATTTTTTCCCATGACGCATTATTCGCCTAATCATCATGCTGATCAGGCGACTGTTATACACTGAGTCAGGCGGAACTTGACGCCTTTGAATAACACCTCGACGAGACATACTTACTTAAACCTTTTGTTTTGATTTGGCAAAGAGACTTGCTATACCATATTCAACACTGGCAGCTCTGAGAGGTGAACGCAGCTGCATTTTCATTCCTACTCAGAATATTTTGCTGCAACCAAGTTGAAACATACGGCTACTGTGATTCTTCGACTTGCCGTCCTTAACAAGACACAAGGCTAGATCATTATATACCGTGACTCACTCTAATAGCTAAACTTCTGTCAGTCGAACACCTTGTTGCTTTGGTGTTGACCTCTACAGCGACGTTCAATTTGAAATTCCCATCGGTAGCTACAGGTCGTCAAAAAACTCTGGGCACTTCACACAAAGACAAGATTCTTTTCGCTTGATTGGGAAGTTTTGCTGAGTACTGAACACTGAGTGCTCGCGTAAATTTCTAGAAGACTCAGTGGTACTGACTCAGTACTCACATAACCCAACAAGCGATAGTGACTCAGTCCTCACATAACAAGAGCGTTGGTCTATGACTTCTTAGGACGCTTGGTTCCGTACTTGGAACGACCTTGTTTACGGTCTTTGACTCCGGCTGTATCCAATGTGCCACGAATAATGTGGTATCTCACGCCTGGTAAGTCCTTAACCCGACCGCCACGAATCATTACAACTGAGTGTTCTTGTAAATTATGACCGATTCCTGGAATGTAAGCCGTCACTTCAAATCCAGAAGTCAACCGTACCCTTGCTACCTTACGTAGAGCAGAGTTAGGCTTTTTTGGTGTGGTCGTATACACTCTGGTACACACTCCCCGACGCTGGGGACATTGTTTCAGAGCTGGGGACTTGGTTTTCTGACGCGCTTTTTCGCGTTCATTTCGTATAAGTTGCTGTATTGTTGGCATGAGTTACAGCGCGACAAGCTGCTTTTCGTCTAAGTAACAACAAATCCTGATTATATCGTTTTTTTTAGGTTTTGTGTCAAGTGATTTGGTTTGGGTTTGGGATAAAATCAGGATTTTTCGCAGCTTTCACCCAAGCGGCTTCGCCTGATTTGCGTTTGCTCATATTTTTTCTCAGATTTTATGATGCTGATGCTCAATCATTCTCCCCTGCACCATTTTCTCAAGTCCTGGAGAAAGAGTTACCACAACCACAAGTGCTATCCGCTTGGGGATTGTGGAAGCGAAAGCCCCCACCCATCAAATCTTCTGAATAATCTACAGTCATACCATTCACGTACTCTACACTTTCGGGGTCAATCGCAACTTGAATCCCATGACACTCAAAAACGCGATCGCCTAAATGGGTCGCATCATCAAACGACATCTCGTAGTACCACCCAGAACAACCGCCTGGTTTTACTGCCAAACGAAACTTGACATTTGTTTGCTGCTGCTTTGATTTTAGTCGCGAAATTTCACGTGCTGCTGCTACACTCAGTTGAATCATTGAAATAACAATATAATAAAAAATCCATACTTATTTAAATATATTACCGAGACTGGGAGTTTGTAAGAAAAATGAATCCCCTCGCCTTTTGGCGGGGGTTCGCTCAACACAAAGAATGTCCAAAGATTTATTTACAGTTCCTAACCCTACCAAAATTGAAATTATCGGTAGGGACTGCGCTCAACGCTTCTATTCAGCACGAGCATAGTCGTCTTGATAACGAATAATATCGTCTTCTCCTAAATATTCGCCGTTTTGGACTTCAATCAATACTAAGGGAATAACACCCGGATTCTCTAAACGATGAGCAGTACACTGGGGTACATAGGTTGATTGATTATTGCTCAGCAGCACTTCACTCTCACCGCACACTACCTTAGCTGTACCAGAAACAACAATCCAGTGTTCGCTGCGATGATGATGCATTTGCAAGCTGAGACGGTGTCCGGGCTTAACTTCAATGCGCTTGATCTTATACCCGCGTCCTTCTTCCAAAACAGTAAAGGAACCCCAGGGACGAAGTTCTGTAGCAGCAACACCTCGCGGTGTTATTGCTGGGGGAAGGGGGAGTGCGTTAACTTCTGTTGCTTCTTGAAATTGAGCCATAGTTACCTCATTTTTTGACAGAACAATCCGTCAGTCATCTTTATCAATTGATGAAAAAATATGGCGCGATCTTGCAACCGTGGAAATGAGCAATTCTTGCCACTTCTGCCAAAGATAGCAAATCAAATGTGAAGGTGTAATCAATAACTCTAAAAAGTCATATGTCTACACTAATTCTTCATCAAATGACATTGCCTCTTATTCTCAGCTTTAAAGTCTTCTTGAGGGTGTGGGGTGTAGGGTGACCGGGTGTGCTAAAAAGACGCCAATTCCGTTGTGAACGCGAGCAGCTGTACTGGGAGAGCGGTCAAGGAGTTGACCTCCCAAATACAAACTTGTAGAACTACCTCCGTCTAGATTGAGAGCATTGTCACACCCCAGACGCTGTAGCAATTGAGCATTTTCTGTTAGGGTAGGTCCGGCTCCTCCAGCGCGATTATGTACAGCAGCTATAATTATATTGCCTGTTCTTGTCGTACAAATTCCACTCCGAATAGCCTTTTGTTTAGCAAAAGCATCGCTAAATTTTTCAGCCTTAGTGTCTATGACAATTCGACCATTTTGCAACAGCAACGGTCCTGCACCTAAAATATAGGAGTAGCGGTTAAATTCAGAAGGTGCGATCGCGCTGGTAATCCTGACAAAAGAACCTCTAGGCAGTTGTAATGCTTTGCTTGTCGCGTTACCACGTAGAGTGAGCAGGTATCCGTTTTGAGGAATAGCTATGGGGATTTCACCAGCTTTTACCCCTGTTAATTGATTGGTAATCCGGTTTGTTTCTACGACGAGAATGATTTCGTTGTCGGTCAAAGGTGTGTAAGTTGCTCCCCATGCAGGGGTATAACGAGCAATCCCACTTTGAACGTAGCCGCTATTTAGATTTAAAAGTGGTAATTGAACATTGTTTGTTCCAATTAAAGTCTCTTGTAGGGCAAGACGACCAATATAAAAATCTCCAGAATCATTCCAAGCGATCGCTCCTCTGTTCAAAATAGGACTTGACAACCATTGACCGTTGTAGCGAATTGCACCTAAAGGCAATTGATTATTGCGGTTGAAAAAACCACCATTAATTGCAGCGACTGCTAAGTGCTTTTGTGCTGTTTGAATCAGAGGAGCAGTCCCAACCAAAGTATCCGGATAAGTCCAAAGTGGTTTCAATTTTATCCCGTACGTACGAGGATTAATATCTAGCCACACTACAGGGAAGCGCTCTTGCTCTAAATTGACATACTGCTGTTGCCAGCGCAATCCATTTGTCCACGCAATCCTTCGCTCAACCATTGCATCAGGTCGGATGTCAACTATCAAACGATTGGGATTTGGTAAAGTACTCAAGCGAGGAGCAAAACCAAACGGAACACGAAGACGAATGATTGTTTGGTTATTAACCACCTCTACTTGCTGAATAGGGGATGAGGGAGATGAAGGAGATGAAGGAGATGAAGGAGATGAAGGAGATATCACTCTTTCGTCTCCCTCTACTTCCGTTGCTCCTCCTACTTCTGTTGCTGCTGTTAAGGAGGTATAGCGTTCGACCAAACTAGGATCGGTAATTGCATCTAAAGTAACGATCCACTCTTGCTCTGAAGGGGTAAAAGTTTTAGGGGTTTGAGTATCGGTGACCAGTCGTGAAATTTGCGGTTTTTTTATCGGTAATCCTTGTTCAATTTGCCAAGGAGTAGGACGGTTTAAATCTATAATGATGGTATCGCCTGAAGTTTTCTTGCTCTGACGAATGTTCGTGACTTTCGCGCTCGGCGTAGAAATGACTAACGTGTTACCTGTTACTTCCATGTGCCAACCAGATGCGATCGCAAAGCTTGTGATATCTAAATACCGATAGCCTGTCGATAGCAAACTGGTCAAAATCAACGAATTGTTAGGTGATGAAAACCACTGAATCGGTTGTTTAGCTGGATTATCGCTGTTTAATAAATCTACACCTATTAAAGACTTAATAGCACCATCACTCAGATGTACATTCAACTTGCCAGATTGCGAGTGTTTCTGCAACCAACTTCCTGGAAAAGTGCGACCATTGAGAGAAATTTGGCTACCGGAGGCTGACATTTCCTGTAAGACTGATGCAGATGGTGATTTTAATCTCAATCGGTGTGTTGATTTTTCATCTGTTACAGACTGCGCTTTTACATTATCATAGTTAGCTACTAACCACAGTAAAGTCAAGAGTATTGGCGTCACCAAAATCTTGACCTGTCTGCCAGCATAAATGTTGGCGATGGCACTGTGATATTGTAATCGGCAAAAGCTTGGTAAATTTACCATAATTTTGGATGTGATGCGTGACGACTATTTACAAGAGGACGTTGATTTCTTCTCTCAATATCAAAAAATGATGACACAAGTTTTGCTCCACAGAGGAATGTGATATTGTATATATGGGCTTTTTATCTCTCAAAAGAGAACTAGAAATTTTACTACAAAGACAACAACTCTAAGATGAGTGCTACGTAACTTTAGCACTGCTCAAGTGTCAAAGACCCACAACTTCCAATTGTGGACTTTGCTACTCATCGTTTATTCTTGATAACAACACTGTTAAGTTGTTTTCACGCGGCGGAATAATTGAGATACTCCATGCTAAGTACCACATTTCATAAATTCGTACGTAACCAAGGTTTGTAGTTGTGCTTTAGCGCTAAAGCGCAACTACGGACTATAACGCTATGAACTAGTGAAATTCTGTACTAAATCATACTTGCTATTGAGTTAGGTCAAGCTAATAACGTCATAAGCAGCACGGTTCTGTTATAACCTACCAAAAAACCAAGAGATATATAGGAATAGGAATTGTCAAATGGGCATATAGTGTAATACGCTGAATTTATTGCTAAATCAGGATAATTTACTTTATAGAAGCAGTTTAAGCATTCAGATATTAGCCGTCAGCAGTCAGCTTTGATATTTTTTACGAGCTTTATATAGACGCATAGAGGAGGATAATTAAACACCGATAACGCTACCTAGATTTGATAGTTGAAAGGTGAAAGCAGAGGGCTAAAAGCAGAGGGCTGAAAGCTAAACTAACACTGGAGAACCCCATAAAAATAACGAAAGAATTTTAACACGGGTTGAACAGAAAAAACCTGAAGTTAAAATTTTTTTTCCCTAAATTTTAGGTTATTCTGTATCTTCCATAACCAAATGAACATTTAGAAAAATTTTTCTGCTGAGAAAAGAAGGGGTAAAAATTGTAACGCAAGGCGTCAGGGACTATCTATGAATAGCAAAAGGATGAATAAAGAACAGAAAATGGCACATTTGAATACTACCTCAGGGTGTAATTATCAAGGACAAAGATGGTTGGTCGAAGAAAGAGATGCTTGTGGTGTGGGTTTTATTGCTCATCGCCAAAATCAAGCTAACCACGAAATCTTAGAAAAAGCGTTAGCAGCTTTGACCTGTTTGGAACATAGAGGTGGATGTAGTGCAGACCAAGACTCAGGTGATGGTGCAGGGGTATTGACAGCTATCCCTTGGGAGTTGTTCCAACAGGATTTGGCAACAAATGGGATACAGCTTTCTTCGACTCACAACGTTGCAGTGGGTATGTTATTCCTACCACAAGATGAGGAAGCATCTCAAAAAGCTAAAGCCATTGTCGAAGAGGTTGTCTCTGAGGAAAATATGACTGTACTGGGCTGGCGAGTAGTCCCAGTACAGCCTCAATTATTAGGAATACAAGCACGGGAAAATCAGCCCCAAATTGAACAATTTTTTATTACCTCAGACAAAAAAAGTGGCGATGAATTAGAACGGGAACTCTACATCACCCGCCGCAGAATTCACAAAGTGGTTCGTGAACTCAATCAAAACTGGTCAGAAGACGTTTACCTTTGCTCCCTGTCTAGCCGCACCATTGTGTATAAAGGTATGGTGAGATCGGCTGTGTTGGGAGACTTTTATCAGGATTTAAGAAATCCGGCTTATAAAAGTGCCTTTGTTGCTTATCATCGCCGCTTTAGCACGAATACTATGCCAAAGTGGCCCCTGGCTCAACCCATGCGACTTTTAGGTCATAACGGCGAAATCAATACTTTGCTGGGTAATATTAACTGGATGACCGCCAGAGAAGCAAGTTTGAATCATCCAATCTGGGGCGATCGCTTTGAAGAATTGAAGCCGTTTGTCAACATCAACAACAGCGACTCAGCAACACTTGATAACGTATTTGAATTACTAGTACATTCTGGACGCAGTCCTTTGGAAGCCATTATGATTATGGTTCCTGAGGCTTACAAGAACCAACCAGAATTGCGTAATTATCCTGAAATCGTTGATTTCTACGAATACTATAGTGGTCTGCAAGAAGCATGGGATGGACCAGCGCTATTAGTGTTTAGCGATGGGCGGAAAGTGGGAGCAGCACTAGACCGCAATGGCTTAAGACCAGCTCGCTATTGCATTACCAAAGACGACTACATTGTAGTAGCTTCTGAGGCAGGTGTCGTATTATTTCCTGAAGCCAATATTGTCGAAAAAGGCAGACTTGGACCGGGACAAATGATTGCTGTGGATTTGGAAACCCAAGAGGTGCTAAAGAATTGGGAGATCAAACAGCGCGTTGCTAAACAACATCCCTACGGAGAATGGTTGCATCAATATCGCCAAGAACTGGGGAATAGTCAATGGTCAATGGTGAATGGGAACGGGAATGGCTCTTCCCCTACACCCCCAGATAGAAAAACTCTGCTTCAGCAGCAAGTTGCTTTTGGTTACACCACAGAAGATGTGGAAATGGTAATTCAACCAATGGCAATGGACGGTAAAGAGGCAACATTTTGTATGGGGGATGACATTCCACTGGCTGTGTTGTCAGAAAAACCTCACTTGCTCTATGACTATTTCAAACAACGTTTTGCTCAGGTGACAAACCCAGCTATCGATCCTTTGCGGGAAAGCTTGGTGATGTCCCTAAAAGTAGAACTGGGTGAAAGGGGAAATTTATTAGATCCCAAGCCAGAATATGCCCGTAGACTGATGCTAGAATCTCCAGTCTTGTTACCAGAGGAATTAGAGACTATTAAGCTGTCAGGATTTGCTACGGCTGAATTATCAACTCTGTTTGAAATTGCTAAAGGTCCACAAGGATTAAAAGCGGCTGTCAAAGCATTACAAGCACAAGCGGCGGAATCGGTGAAAGCAGGGGCGAAAATTCTCATACTGAGCGATCGCAACTTATCCGGCTCTAGTGAAAGCGAAATCGGTACACAATACACTTACATTCCGCCTTTGTTGGCTGTCGGTGCAGTACACCATCACCTCATCCGTGAAGGTTTGCGGATGAAAGCATCCCTAGTTGTCAGCACAGCACAGTGCTGGAGCACCCACCACTTTGCTTGCTTAATTGGCTATGGTGCAGCTGCAGTTTGCCCATACATGGCGCTGGAAACAGTACGTAATTGGTGGTTTGACCCCAAAACCCAACAATTTATGGAAAGGGGCAAAATTGCCAGCGTTAGTTTGGAACAAGCTGTAGAAAACTATCGCAAAGCAATAAAAGGTGGTTTGCTGAAAATTCTCTCTAAAATGGGAATTTCTTTGATTACCAGCTACCAAGCAGCACAAATCTTTGAAGCCATTGGGATTGGTCCAGATTTAGTAGAACTGGGATTCCGTGGTACAACTTCCCGTGTGGGTGGTCTGAGCATAGAAGAACTGGCGCAAGAAGTTCTTGCTTTCCACAGCAAGGCTTTCCCAGAATTAACTACTAAAAAATTAGAAAACCTTGGGTTTGTTAATTACCGTCCTAACGGTGAATACCACATGAACAGCCCAGAGTTGGCAAAAGCGTTGCATAAAGCAGTAAGCTATCAGCAAAAAGCTGATACCTCAGCTTACGACCACTATGAGGTTTATAAGAAGTATCTGCAAAATAGACCTGTAACGGCGTTGCGGGATTTGCTCGACTTCCAAAGTTCGCTTTCGCCTGTACCAATTGAAGAAGTGGAGTCAGTCAGCGACATTGTCAAACGCTTTTGTACGGGCGGTATGTCTTTGGGAGCCCTGTCAAGAGAAGCACACGAAACTTTAGCAATAGCCATGAACCGCCTTGGCGGTAAATCCAACTCTGGGGAAGGTGGTGAAGACCCAGTTCGTTATAAAGTGTTAGATGATGTCAACGAAGGTCACTCGCCGACTCTACCACACTTAAAAGGATTGCGAAACAAAGACACAGCTTCGAGTGCTATCAAACAAGTGGCGTCGGGACGCTTTGGTGTAACGCCAGAGTACTTGATGAGTGCTAAACAAATTGAAATTAAAATCGCCCAAGGTGCAAAACCTGGTGAAGGCGGACAGCTACCAGGGAAAAAGGTCAGCCCCTACATCGCAATGTTACGCCGTTCCAAACCCGGAGTGACTCTGATTTCACCACCACCGCACCACGATATTTATTCAATTGAAGATTTAGCTCAGCTGATTTTTGACCTGCACCAAATCAACCCCAAAGCCCAAGTATCGGTGAAGTTGGTTGCAGAAATTGGTATCGGTACTATCGCGGCTGGTGTGGCGAAAGCAAACGCCGATATTATCCAAATTTCCGGTCACGATGGTGGTACAGGCGCTTCTCCATTGAGTTCTATTAAGCACGCGGGTTCACCGTGGGAACTCGGATTGAGCGAAGTGCATCGCGTGTTGATGGAAAACAACCTGCGCGATCGAGTGATTTTACGGGTCGATGGCGGTCTCAAAACTGGTTGGGATGTGGTAATGGGTGCGTTGATGGGAGCAGAAGAATTTGGCTTCGGTTCCATCGCCATGATTGCTGAAGGGTGTATTATGGCTCGGATTTGCCACACCAACAATTGTCCTGTGGGTGTCGCCTCGCAGAAAGAAGAACTGCGGCAGAGGTTTTCTGGAATACCAGAACATGTGGTGAACTTTTTCTACTTTATCGCTGAAGAAGTCCGCAGCCTCTTGGCAAGACTCGGCTATCGTTCACTATCAGAAATCATCGGACGAGCCGATTTATTGACAATGCGCGAGAATGTGGAACTCACCAAGACCCACTCTCTCAATCTCAACTGCTTGCTACAACTACCAGATACAAGCGAAAACCGCAACTGGTTGGTACACGAAGAAGTCCACAGCAACGGTGTTGTTTTGGATGACCAATTATTAGCTGACCCAGACATCCAAGCCGCTATTCAAAATCAGTCTACTGTTACTAAAACAGCGGCGGTAGTCAACACTGATAGAACAGTAGGTACTCGCCTAGCAGGGGCGATCGCATCTCAGTATGGAGACAACGGTTTTGAAGGACAGATCAACCTGAACTTTACAGGAAGCGTTGGACAAAGCTTTGGTGCATTTAATCTCCCCGGTATGATTTTAACCTTGGAAGGAGAAGCCAATGACTACGTGGGTAAGGGGATGAACGGTGGTGAAATCATCATCAAACCCCCAGCAGATGCTACCTATGACTCAGCACAAAATGTGATAATTGGCAATACCTGCCTTTACGGTGCAACCGGTGGCGTCTTGTTTGCTAATGGTTTGGCTGGAGAACGCTTCGCAGTGCGTAACTCCAAAGGAACTGCTGTCATTGAGGGCGCAGGCGATCACTGCTGCGAGTACATGACTGGTGGTATTATTGTCGTCCTTGGCAAAGTCGGGCGCAACGTAGCGGCTGGAATGACTGGCGGACTTGGCTACTTCCTGGATGAAGATGGTATTTTCCCTGAGTTAGTCAACCGGGAAATTGTCAAAATCCAGCGAGTTATAACGAACGCAGGGGAAAAACAATTGAAAGAGTTAATCCAAGCTCATGCTGAACGCACTAGTTCACAAAAAGCGAAGATAATTCTAGACAATTGGCAAGAATTCTTACCCAAGTTTTGGCAATTGGTTCCACCTTCAGAAGCGGATAATCCGGAAACAAATTCCCAAGCTGTTGAAGAAAAACAGCTGAGCTCTGTGTAGTACCGTTGACACCCAATACTTTTGTTTAACGGTAATGGCGACTAAAGAAACCCGGTATCTGTGAGATACCGGGTTTCTGATCCGCGTACTTATCCAAACCGTATTGCAAGCAGACCTATTTACTTTTACTTTTTTTCGCTTCCGCCAACTTTAAGCTTTTGTCTTCGATTTCTAACAGTTCTGGGACAGTGACAAAGCGATAGCCCTGCTTTTTATATTGACTGATAAGCTGTGGGAGAGCATCCACAGTGCTTTTACGATTACCACCACCATCATGCAAGAGTATAATTCCACCGGGTTTGGAATTCTTCATCACGTTATTAACTAACCTTGATACAGTAGGGCGTTTGTAATCTAGAGAATCAGCAGACCACATAACGACAGTGTAATCTTTATTTTTTGCATAAGCAGCCAAGCCATTATGAAGCATTCCTCCAGGCGGTCTGAATAAAGTTGTTTTCGCACCAGTGATTTGATAAATCAAGTCTGATGTTTTATCAATTTCAAATGCTGCTGCTTTTGGATTGAAATAATGATACCAGTGATGCCATGTGTGATTGGCAATCACATGACCTTCCTCTACTATTTTTTTCCCTAAATCGGGATGTGCCTTCAACATCTGCCCGACAATAAAGAATGTAGCTTTTATATTATTCTTTTTCAGTATATTCAATATCTGTTCTGTAGATCCGGGCCAGGGACCGTCATCAAATGTCAGAGCAATGACTTTTTCACCTGAAATCTTATTTGCACTGTTGAGAGTTACGCCGTGAAAGCGCGGTGGGACCTCCTGAGAAAGACCCTTGGCTCTTGCTTCATTCTGCCAAGTTACTAGCATTGTCGTCTTAAATTTCTCAATCCGCTGTTGAGTTCCTGTATTAACAGCTACCTCTTTTAAATCAATGGTTTGTGAAGTTCCATTCTTGGAGGCATTAGGATTGATCGGCATTACCAAACCAATACTAAAACTGCCACATAATGCAACTAAGGCAATCAATACTCCTTGCGACCAAACATACGACTTATTGCTTTCCACTTTGCCTGCTCCTTCACTGGTGAAACCGTCAGTGATATCTCTGACAGTAAATTGTTACAAAATTTTTCTAAAAATTAGATACTTATAGCGGTCCTAAATGAAATATAAAATTTTCTTGAGGACTGCTAATAGCTAATTACTAATGGTAAAAAATCAATTAGCTATTAGCTATTAGCTATTAGCTACTCAAATTTTTTACGAATGATTTAAGATTGCTATAGTCGTTTTTTGTTAATCTTAAAAATTTGAATCAAATTAACAAAAATATAAATATTAAGCCGATAAATTAGAAAGGTTTAAAACAACTCTTTATAATCTAGCTTTGAAAACGCACTACTAACATAAAGGTAGAGTGCAGTCAATCATTTGTACTCGTACTGTTCGATATACGTATTATTTTCATTTGTGATCCAGCATATCCTATAGTTAAAAGTTATAGGAGTTCTGGAAATGTAGTTACCCTTTTAACTAAAGTGTGCCCTTATTGTCCTTCGATTGAACAGGTAGACGCAAGCAAAGTTTATATAGTTTTTTCTTTTGTTAAGAAAAAATTATTGAGTTATTTTCTAATGGAATGAAATGTAAAATTTTCGTAAGGACTGCTAACAGCTAATGGCTAATCGTAAAAAAGTAATTAGCAATTAACTACTCAAATTTTTTACGAACAACTGAGGATTGCGTTAGTTCTTTTATATTCTAAATTAAGTAGGTATGGTCTCAGTATAAGTACTGAATTTGTTTAGAGTTAGATAAACTACATATTTTAAGTATTTTTAGCATGATCAAATAAAAACATTTTATAGAAAAATTCGTATCTTTCCTACACTCATCATTAAATCTTACTTATAAAATAAGCGTTGTATTTAAAGAAACTGTGAAGAAAAGAAAAATAGTAAGTCGAGATACAGAGTTACTCTAATAGTATATAATGTTCTACCGTACCTTTTTCATTCGTGTAAATTTTTAAATATTTTTGATTGATGTAAGCCATGAGTTGGCGATCGCTTTTGATTTGAGCAGCCCATCTGTCAAGTACAATTTGTTCGGGGTGGTAATTCTGCAAGACAGCAAGGAGTTCTTTGGATGTTAAATTTCCTGAGTTAAGTCTTTTATAGGACATGACGGCTATTTCTGGAGGAACACGCAAATCAGCATTAAATGCATACATAGGACGATCTGTAAATACCCATTGGGTAGAATTTTTGTATTTAAAGATAAGCTTGGAGACTTCCAAATCTTTAGGAGGTGTTCCCTTAGGACTAGTGGGAGTTGCGATCGCCAACACTATGAAGAGTATGACAACGACACAAGGACAAATGAGCATTTTGATGTTCCATGACTTCAAACCCTTAGGGATCGAGTCAAGCAAGAAAGCTATTCCATAAGCAGCCAGCCAACAGGTAGGAATAGAAAGCAAGAGATAGTAATGATACCAAATCGGTTTGTGATTGAGGAGAATAAACGCAGAAGCGACAAACCAACTTAAAGGAAAAAGACCACTTCTTAGTTTTTTGAAAAGAACCACCAAGAACCCAACACAACCTAGAAATATATAATCATAATCTTGAGCAAGTATATAACTTACGTAGCCAATATTATTAAAAAATAATTCTCCTTTTCTAATTGGCTGTTCTAAATGAGATTGAACTATCTGGTCGTAATGAAAAAATTGCTGAAACAGTAATCCAACGACAATATAAATAATACCAAAACTACCCAACCAACAAACAAGAGTATAGAACCAGTCTCTCCCAGGTCTCAGAAACCGGGTTTCTCCAAGAAACCCGGTTTCTTGTTTTCGTTCAACCGAGCAGTATTGGTCTCTCCCCTGCTTTTGATTTAGACAAATTTCTCGCCATCTCCAATTAAAGATATCAAAGAACATTAAAGGTGCGAGAAAGGAAGTAAAGAGTTTTGTTTGTAAAGAGATTGCTAAAAAAATTCCAGATAAAATCATCAAATATTTTTGGTGATTTTCTTTGTAAAGACGTAAAAAATAAATTGAAAGCATTGCTAGTGCAATGGATGGAATTCCAATCATGACCGACATACTCAAACGAATATATACCCATGACGAAAAAAGTAAAAGCGTGGCTAAAACTGCTGGTATAGTTCCAAGGTCACGACGGACAATTTGATAAAAGCACCATAGTAATGTTGCCGAAAATAGCAATATCAAGAAGCGTGCAGCAACAACTGATTGACCAAATACACGAAACCAATATGATAGAATAACCGTAAAAAGAGGTGGTTGGTCATTCCAAATCTGGGTATAAAGAGACAGCCCTTTTGAGTAAAGAAGTGTTTTAATTAAGTTTAAACCCTCATCATAGTCAAATTCAAAAGTTGTAGTTATTGGTTTAAATCTGATGGCAAGTATAAAACCAGCAATAAGAAATATACTAAGTAAGTGAAAGAAAAGATTTTTCAGTTTGAGCATAAGAGAATGGGCAATGGGCAATGGGCAATAGGGAATAGGATTCCAGAAGATTCAGGTGTACCGAGTTTTGTTCAAAAATCAAATAGGAGTCCTATAACTGAACGCTTACTTACGATTTTTTCTTAAATAAATAAACATCATCACGTTGATAGCTTATTTCAAACAATGGATTACCTTTTAATTGAGTCACTAAATTCCTTGCGAACGCTGGATTCCGAGTTCCATCTGGATGGCGCACATTCAGCAATATATAATTAAACTCGACAAAATCAGGAAGCGGACCACTGAGGTCATCTACAAACTGGACTACACGTCGGTGGGTTAGATGCGGAGCAATGCTGTGAGTCGTTAAAACAGCTTCTCGGGTTTGAATTTGAGCAATTGCTTCCCGTGTTGCTTCCCAAGTGTCAATTGATCTCAAATATCGCGACCAAAAATAGCTATATTTTGCCAAGACTATAAAAGCTACTAATGTCCACAAAATGATTGCTCGTCTGGAACGCAGCCATGCTTTGTGAGCCGATAGACTCGAAATAACAGCGAGTATCAAAAAAGGCAGTATTGGCAAAGAATATTGATGAATTAAGTCGCGTTGTGCAGGCTTATCAGAAAGAATGTTTAAAGTTATAGCAGGGAACGCACTGACTAAAGGCGTGAGATGTTGGGGTACAAGCCCCCAAATAACAGGTGCTGTTAAAAGTGCTAAGTATTCTAAAGATTTGAGTGAAAAGACTCTTCCCAAAACTAAATCGGGCTTGAGCACCACATTTTTAACAATTTCAAAGACTGAGTCGCCCAAGTAGCTGTAACGTTCTACGGCTGCTGCCTCATTTTGACTGTAGAAGGGAATAATAACTTGAGTTGCAATCAAAAACCAACTTATACCGACAATTAAGGCAAATATACCGCAGAAACGCCGTTTCTCAAATACCAGCAGCCACAAACCCATTGCTGCTACTGTCAGCGATAATGCGGCTTTACAGCCCAGAATAAAAAGAGTGCCTATACAAAACCAAGCTAATTGACCAAGCCGCGCTGCCAAAACAACTCCCAGAAATACTGGAACAGCCATCACTTCTGGGTGAAATTCAAATAGATTGATGTTAAAAACCAGTGGGTATAGCAGGTAAACTCCTGCAATTGTAACTGCTTGGGTTTCCTTCAGTCCTGCTTGTAAAGCCAGATACCAGGTAGGTACAGCACCCAAGGCTAATGAAACTGCTTGTACAGCTAATAACCAGTAAACACTAGGATAAATTCTATACAATAAAGCCAATGGATAGACTGACCAAGCGGCATGGTTACCCATATGGTGAAAGCCCAAAAAAGAGGAAACGGGCTGCTTTCCCTGACTCATTAAGTAAACGACTTGGTCATAGATTCCAATGTCGAAAACTCCTGACTGAAACAATGTATGTCGCAAACTGCTGCACCCAAATAGAAGCAGGGTACTCATACTGACCATCCAGCCGATGGTACCAATTTTGGTCGAGATTTTTCTCATTACACCCCATTACCGCTCGATAAAGTCTACTCAGGTCTACTCACGCATGAGCAAAGCTATTCAACCGGAAAGATAGCGGTCAACCTTTCCTACCTTGAAGGATTTTTCTTACAGTTTCTCAGCCGATCCAAAGGTCTTGGGCAAATCGAATTGAAAAAGTAGCAAGCAATACAGTAAAGAAAAACAGCATAAGGTATCCCCAACGAGGATAGCGAGAGAAGAGCACTCCTAAGGCAATACTAGGTGAAATAATACCGTAGACAAGACGACTCAAAGACCAAGTGCCGCCAGAGACAAGTAGCAAGCCGAGACCACAAAAACCGTAGCTGACAGTCACTGGAGTTAGTTGAGTGCGTAAACGCCACAGCAAGTAAACGCTCCCTAAAACTGAAACCGTATTAATTAAAGGGTCTCCTGCTAGTAACCACAACAATAGAACTAAGACAGCAATGCCATAATCTACTTTTGCAGAACCTAACTTTTTACGGAAGTGCCACAAACAATAGCTAATACCAATAATTAATGCAAACAATGCCGGATGTAGGGGATCTTTAATCCAGCCATGCTTCCAATTGAATGTACCAATTGTGATTTGCATCAGCATTTTCCACCAAGCCAGCCAATCAAAGCCAAGGGAATCACGCCATCCTCGTTGTGCGTTGATAAATGCTAAGGGATCGCCAAAAGCAATCGCACAATATATGCTGAACAGAAGTAAACCAATTGCAGTGGCTAAACCTGCTACATAAGCCATTGGGGATCGGCGTTGCAGCCAAGCTGCGATCGCAAAAGCGGGTATCAGGGCTATTCCTGTGGGACGAGTTGCTGTTGCGAACGCGCCCCACAAAACAGTCCATCCATACTTCTGTTTATCAAACGCACGCAAAGCCCCTATAGTAAATAATAGATATAGCGCTTCGGTGTAAATGACCGTACCAAAAACCGACAGAGGACACCAAGCTGTCACCGCAGTCGTCCACCGTGCTGCACTCTCACCATGCTCTTCCTCAATCCAAAAGTAGAGAAGGTAAAGAGCTGCGAAAAATGCTAAATTGCTGACCAGTACCCCAGCCACTTCAAATGACAAACCTAAATTCATCAAAACGCGGATAATTAGGGGAAATAACGGAAAGAATGCAACATTGTGTCCCTTCCCATCATTCAGGTATTCATATCCGGAAGTAGCAATAGCTTGATAATGTCCGGTATCCCAAGCAGTAAACACCCCCCAACCAAATGTGGGTGCAATTCCTCCGGGTGGTGCTGCTAGCAACGGCGTAATCAACAACATGACAGCCCAAATGAATAATCTGCTAGCAAGCCACATCGCACCCGGAAACAGGAAGGCTTGTTTTCCTATTGTGCTTGTCAATGTCTGACCTTTTGTCATAATCACTTTGAAAAACGCTTTATGCTATTTTTTTAGGCTAACCAAAGTTTTTGGCAAAATCGTATAGAAAAACTGAAAAGTGGAATAACGCAAAAACTTATTACTAAATATCCCCAACGAGGATACCGGGCAAGCAGCAGCCCACAAGCATAGGACAATGGTACAATTGCGTAAACATAGCGCTCAACAGAGGCAGTCAATCCCGTGTTGAGGACGATCGCATAGGAGCAAAAGCCATAAATAACAGCAGCTAGAGGAATTTTTTTGATTGAAAAACATAGTAATATAAGACCACCAAAAATAAGAATAATTTTAATTAAGGAATCTCCTGCTATTATCCAAAGTAAGAACCATAAACAGTAAAACCCATAACGTACCTTTACCGAACCTAATTTCTGTCGATAAAGCCATAGCAAATAGGCACAGCCGATAATTGTGGCGAATCCTAGAGGATACCAAAAGTCTTTAATATATCCAGACCCAGCATTAGCTGGACCTACAACAATTTCCATCAATATTTTTCCCCACCCTTGCCAATCAAATCCATAGGAAGAGCGCCAACCTTTCTGTGCGTGTAAAAAAGCCAAAGCATCATTAAATTTTAATTGACAATATAAGCAGTAGAGAAACAAACCACTACCTACTGCTAAAGAGGAAATAAAAGCTTTTAAAGTTCTTTTTTGCAGCCACGATGTCAATAGAAAAGCTGGGACAAGCGCCATACCAGTGACTCGTGTTGCTGTTGCTAATGCTCCCCAAAGACCGACCCAAGCATATTGTTTTTTATCAAAGGCTCGTAAAGCAGAAGTACTACACAATAAAAACAATCCTTCTGTATAAATAACTGTTCCATAAATAGAATAAGGGCACCATGCAAGAATAGCAGTTGCCCACTGTGCAGTGCTTTTATCATACCGCTCAGCTACCCATAAATAGAGAATAATGAGTGCTGCTAAAAATGCAAAATTATTAATTAATGTACCAGAAATGTGAAAAGGTATACCGAAGCTCATTAATCCACGAGTTAGTAATGGAAATAACGGAAAGAAAGCCACAGAATTTTGTTTCTTTTCTAGAGAAAATTCATAACCATTCTCTGTAATTAAGTGATACCACTGACTATCCCATGCTGAGAAAACATCCCATCCAAATTTTGCTGCTACTCCGTTAGGAGGTGAGGGAATTAGAGGAGCAACAAACAACATGGCACAGAGAATTATGAGACGGCTCAATAACCACATTGCAAAGGGAAAAGAAATATAGGGAGCTACATAATTCATTTTATTTATCGTTTTTTGAATTTTTTTGAAAACCTGATTAGTTGGATTTATCATATTTCAAAAATTTCTGATTTCTGTTTTCAACAGCTTATCAAATTTTGATATTTTTTTATCTTGCCCAAACAACTAATAAAACTCCACTAACAATTAATCCCAATCCCACTGCACGCATCAGAGGGATAGTTTCATGAAAAAAGAAGTAACCGAGTATGATTGAGAAAACATAAACAAGAGATGCAGCAGGACCTGCAACACTGAGGTTGACTCTGGTGAGGAGAAGGATATAAGCTAAAGCCCCCAAACCATAGCAAAACAATCCTACTAAAAGTTCAGGTGTATTTATAATCCTCAATATTTGATGGACAGCACTTGCTAAATTCACTCTGCCTAATTTAAGAGCACCATTTTTTAAAAAAAATTGTCCGGCTACACTAGCTAATACAGACATCAACAACAAAAGAAATTCTTGTGGAGACACGGTAATTCCCCTATTTAATAGCGGAAGAATGATTCAAGGATTCGCGTGCTTGCATTGTAGACAATTGAGTTATTCCTCCAGTTTCCTTTAAGGTATAAAGAGGACGCCCTTTAACCTCTTCATAAATACGACCAATATACTCGCCAAGAATACCGATACACAAAAGTTGGACAGAACCTAAGAAAAAAAGAGCAATTGTAATGAGTGTAAAGCCAATTAATGGAGAGGAAGGGTCGAATAAACGCCAATAAAGCACGAGCAATATCATAACCAAGGCAACCCCAGCTGATAGCAAGCCTAAATAAGTTGCTAGTTTCAGGGGAACTCTTGACAGAGAAATAATACCGTTAATTGCTAATGCCCAAGATTTCACAAAAGTATACTTGACTTTTCCTGCAAAACGTGTATTTCTTTCAAAACACACTGAGGTTTGACGAAATCCTACCCAAGCCCGCAGACCGCGAATGTAGCGGTTGCGTTCGGGCATAGCATTAAGTGCATCTACAACTTGTCGATCCATCAAGCAAAAATCCCCAGTGTCAAGGGGTATATCTACTTCAGCTAACTTGCGGAGAATGCGGTAAAACACATAAGCGGTGGAGCGCTTGAGCAAACTTTCTTTTTTCCGAGATAAACGTTGAGCGTAGACCACTTGGTAACCTTGTCGCCATTTCTCAATCATGGCTAAAATCAGTTCGGGCGGATCTTGCAAATCGGCATCCATGACGATCGCAACCGTGCCTTGGACAAAGTTTAGACCTGCAGTCACGGCAATTTGATGCCCAAAGTTCCGCGCTAAACTGAGGTAGCGCACTCGAGTGTCACAAGCATTGAGTTCGCGGATGATACTTAAGGAGCGATCGCGACTTCCATCATCAACTAAGATCACTTCCGTCTCCCCATCTAATTGTTCCATAACATGACAGAGACGACGGTACATTTCAGGTATATTTTCTTCTTCGTTATATATCGGTATAACTATAGAATAGATTTGGTTCAGCACTCATACACCTCCACTCCGCTACGCTTCTGTGCCACAAGTAAAATAGACACACCAAAAGGAAAGACTACCCGACCAACTAAGTGACGTTCGCTTGCGAACAAAAGACTCAAAAATTGATTAACAGGTTTCGGTGGTAGAGTGAGATCGCTGTTACTCGCTTTATGAGGTTCAAGAGGTAACAAATTTTTAACCCAACGTACGCCAGCAATTATAGGAAAAAGAAACGAGTTAAAGTAGGTACCGTAACGTACAGTAAAGCCTGCTTTTTTCACAGCCTGCTTTAAAGTTCTTAACACATAGCGGCGCTTGTGATGATTGATTTCATCATGCTGGCTCCATAAGAACTGGTATGCGGGAACTGTGATGAGTAAGCAACCACCAGGCTTTAATTTGGAATGCAATGCTAAAAGTGCTGCTAAGTCATCATCCAAATGTTCCAAAACGTCAAGTATAGCAATGAGGTCATACTCATCTGTAAACGGAATGCGATCGGGTAAACTACCTAAGCGAACTGGAGTCACTTGTCGCGCTATAGCAATTTTGCAAGCCATCTCATCCAACTCCATCGCTGATACTTGACCGTATTGAGCTAGCATACTCAAATTACCACCTGTTCCACATCCCGCCTCCAAAATTTTTGGATTTTTGGGTAACGACAGCTGGCGAATCACTTTGTTTACAATCAAGCGACGACCAACAAACCACCAGTGCTGATCTTCAACTGAAGCGTAATGTAAGTAAAAATCTTTATCCATTATATGTATCGCTGTTATTTAAGAGTCCGAAGCAATTTATAGTAGTGGTGTTTGTCGATCCCGAAAAAATTGTGAAAGCTTTAACTCTTCTTGGTTCCACTGGTTCTATTGGCACTCAAACGTTAGACATTGTATCTCAGTACCCCGACCAATTTCGGATTGTGGGGTTGGCAGCTGGGAACAATGTAGAATTATTAGCTTCTCAAATTCGGCAATTTCGCCCAAGTATAGCAGCTATCTGCGTTGAGGAGAAGTTACCAGCACTGAAAGAAGCAATCAAAGACCTCGATCCCCAACCGATTATACTGGCTGGTGATGCTGGAGTCATAGAAGTTGCTCGCTACGGTGATGCTGAAACTGTGGTGACAGGTATTGTTGGTTGTGCTGGTTTATTACCCACTATTGCAGCGATCAAAGCTGGTAAAGATATTGCTTTAGCAAATAAAGAAACGTTGATTGCTGGTGGTCCTGTTGTTTTACCCCTAATTGAAAAACATCAAGTTAAGTTACTACCTGCGGATTCCGAACATTCCGCTATTTTTCAATGCTTACAAGGTGTCCCAAAAGGTGGTTTGCGTAAAATCTTGCTGACTGCTTCTGGTGGCGCTTTCCGGGATTGGGAAGTCGAAAAGTTAGCAGAGGTGACTGTTGCAGATGCCCTCAAGCATCCCAATTGGTCAATGGGTCGTAAAATTACTGTAGACTCTGCAACTTTGATGAATAAGGGGTTGGAGGTGATTGAAGCCCACTTCCTGTTTGGGTTGGATTACGAGAATATCGAAATTGTGATTCATCCTCAAAGTATCATTCACTCGCTCATCGAACTGCAAGATACTTCCGTTTTAGCCCAACTTGGCTGGCCTGATATGCGCTTACCCCTATTGTATGCTCTATCTTGGCCCGATCGCATTTACACTAATTGGGAAAGATTGGATTTAGTCAAAATTGGTAGCTTAACCTTCCGCGAACCAGACCACCAAAAATACCCTTGCATGAAGTTGGCTTATGCTGCTGGTGAGGCTGGTGGTTCGATGTCAGCAGTTTTAAATGCAGCCAATGAGCAAGCTGTGGCTTTGTTTTTAGAAGAGAAAATTCGCTTTTTAGATATTCCTCGTTGTATTGAATGGGCGTGCGATCGCCACAAACAAAATAATCATCATAATCCTTCTTTAGACGACATTTTAGCAGCAGATCAATGGGCAAGACAAGAAGTTTTAACGGCTAGTACAAAGTTAGAAGACCGCTCGCAAGTCATCTTTTTAAGATAAAGTTGCAATAAGTTCAAATATCGTTAACCCGGTTTCTTAACAGAACTGGGTTTTTTCACAGTTATCAGTATTGCTCGCAATACGTAAGCGTTCAGCCGTCAGCTATCAGCTTTTATGAGATCATTAGGTGTTTATAATGGGACAAGGGAACAACTATAAAATGCAAGGGAAACAGACTCTAAAGTTGACTGCTGAAGGCTGAAGTGCTGAACGCTTACACGACTGGTGAGTTCAATTCTGTTTGCAATAGTGTTTTTGCTCGCAATACCTGGGTTTTCGGGTAATGCAGAATTAATTTTTAGAGAAGTCTATTGATTTATGAATACGAATACATATCTTCTTTTAAGAATTTACATAATCATACATATCAAATCCTCTTTGTCAACTATTGTCATCCTTATAAACACGTAATTTTAACCATTTTTATTACATAAATTATTTTGCTTAAAGATAACGGAAATTTTATAGATTCTCTAGAGAAAAAGTTATTAATAATTTCTTGAAAGGTTTTCTGGCATACGTTTTTTTCAACAGCTATACTGTATATTGTTCGCAGAACAATTACAGGCTCATCCCAAAACGGGGGCTATTTTGTCCTGGGAAATATAGCATTTACAACTGTAATTGTTACAAACAGTAAATTGTTTTTTCAATCCATTTTTTTGTTAGTAAGAATTATTCCAAAGAAAGGGGTGTATCTATGTTGGCAACCTTACTTGTGGCTTGGATTGTCTACGCAGTATTAGTAAAATCAATGAAAACAAAGGCAAACACTGCGTTTATTGTTGCTGTCTCCATTGTTTTATTAAAAGCTGGGTTTGGGATTAGTCCTCAGGATATTTGGCAACAAGTCATGTATCCATCCCAAAATGTACCAAGTACAACTGCCGAAAATAATTAGGTTGAGAGTAGATAGTGGTTAGTTGTTACAAATTATTACTATCCACTATCTACTATCCACTAACCACAACTATTTAACAGATGCTTCCCAGACGTGCCAAGACATCCTTAACAGCAGGAGGTAATTGGCGCATAATTTTTCCTCTTTCACGGTCTACAGCTACTAAAGTCACCTTGGCAGTAGCATATAAAATTTGCTTATCTAGTGATTCAATCACATAATCCCAGTTAATGCGAACGCCAGTGACCTCAGACATACGGGTTCTCACTACTGCGGGCATACCCAGTTGAATTGACTGGTGATAGCGTACTGAAAGTTCTACCACAGGTAAATCGCAGCCTAAATTGACTAAATCTGAGTAGTCGATGCCAATCGCCCGCAAGCATTCCACCCGTGCTTCTTCCATCCAAGTGATGTACGTTCCATGCCACGCAACTCCTGCGTAGTCAGTGTGGTGGGGTTGCACTCTGACAGGATATTCAAACCACTTTTCTACGGGATGACTTGAGAGATGGTCAATAGCCTCCGTCGGCGGAAGTTGAGGCTGATTCAGTTTTTCTTCAGACATCTTAAAACTTACAAGCAAATAAAAATAGCTATTCCACATATGGAATAGCATAAAATTCCATGTACATTTAAACGCACCCCGACTAAAGTTGCGTTATGACTAGGAACTACGCTCAACATTCCTGTTCAAAACGTTCCACGGGTAGCGTTTGCAAAGAATTATGAACGAAAGAAACGATATTTTACCTGACACCCCTGTAATCGATTTCTGCAATTACAAAACAAATATTCACATTTGTCAATGACAGCTGTATTCACCCCTACTGTTCAGCACCCTTTCTCTCAAGCAGGGATGATTTGTATTATCTCTATGCAAGAGGTTTAATGGCTTGCATCGACGGTTTTGTGAAGATTATCAACACATTGTAGATACACAAGCAGCAGACTCAACGCCACTGACACAATACAATACCATGGCTAATAGCCAATAGCTAATAACCGAGTGTGAATGGTTTATCTTTTCTAGTCTTTTGACATCCTCTCCGCTCTAAAGAGACGGAGATTCCCAGAATCACTTCTGAGGTTTCCTCTTTCTACGATTCGGCTTATCCTGAGGAGTTTCCCCACCAGAACAGAGGTCGATATCTCCAGAGGCGATTAACGTTCACGTGTGCCCTTTCATTGTCCCCTGAAAAAAGAGCCAGCCTTGGCTTGTTAATCTGTCGGCACCCACGAGTACTCGTAGTAATAAGGCTGGCTCTTTTTTCTACGTGTTAGACCCAAACCCCACGTTACGGAGTCCTATCTCAAGCTTGTGCGATTTCTCGCCATTATTTTCTAGCCCTCAAAGTCTTTGTTACCGAAGAGTCGTTAGACATCTATACGCGCCGCTAGGCTTATACGTTGGCAACTTGCTATTATAACGAGTGCTATGTTTATTGTACCATAATCGCATGAATTGAAGGCAAAAAAGAGTGCTCGTCTCCGCTTTCATCCACGAGTTGAAACTACGTGGCTTGAGCGCGTCCCGCGTGCTTTTAGGTAATTAGCAATCGGCGGTGAGCATTCACTAGCACGTTTATTTAACTAACTAGCGCTTGGCTAGGGCTTTACCAGCCACAGTGGTTGGAACGGGATGCTTGATAATATTTGCCAGTTCCTGTAGCTGGTTGACTGCTTCAGCACCCTCTAGTTTCATTAATTCGCGATCGTCCCGCATCTCAGTCCAAGTGATCCCGTAATCGGATACTAAAAACCGAATCAGGTGATTTTCTCCCAAGCTGACCATAAAAGAAGCACTATTCATTTGGTCGCCACAAGTATAGCAAGACGCAGGATATCCACGCCGCTCTAATACAATCGCCAAGGCTTGTAGGTTCATAACTAAGTCTTGGACAAATTGCCGATGTTGTTGCGCTAGTCTGAGAAACACGTTTTTCCTCCTAACACCACAGTTATTCTAGTCTCTTTTATATTTTCTTTAGATTTTCTCATCAACTGGTATTGTAAACTACTCATTACAATTCGTAGAAGTATAAGATGTACGAACAGGCTACCAAGATTAGGTTAGTCTATATAGCATTTGCCTGTCGTATCAAAATATTCAATTTCGAGATCCAGTATTTCGGAAAAAAGGGTGGAAGTTTATCCTGTCTTTACACAGTTCTACCAAAGGTGATAGAAAGCGAAAGCAATTCGCTTTAACATTAACTCATATTTAGCACAAGTCAATTGCTGAAAATACTGATATTTCAAATCTCGTTGCTACACGTAGCCAAAGAGACTGCCTCAGTAGCTATTATATGCTTGACTTTATCTGTTTGGAGCAACTGATAGGGAACCGGAAACTTGAAGCTAGTAGACCTAGCAAGACTGTCTACTTCGATTTCTCCTGAAAATATGGTGAAATTGGTAGATGACTCTAGTAACTCGAAATTTAAGGATCGAACTTACAATGAAGATAACGGAACTTTAAGGCACTATGTTGCCATTTCGGCATATATTTCCACTGTTAGCCAGAAAGTCAGGTTTTATACTTGTTGACTGCTAAATTTGGGAGAGTGACCTTGAGCTTTTCTCTTTGGTTCAATCCTAGAAGTTATGGGAATGGTGAATTACACGTAAGTTTTATTTATAAAAAAAATAAGCTCAATTACTTAGAAATCGGAGTTGGCGTGACTGTAGCTATTATAACTCACATAAATCAAGAAAACAGCTAGCAATTCCTTGCTGTCTTTCTCTTTAGGGACTTTCAAGAAACACAAGGGTGTAGGGGAAAATTGTGTTTCTTCCATTTATAACGGGTTGCAATCGCTACCCGTGGGATGCTCCTAAAAAACATGGGGTGTAGGGTGACCGGGTGTAGGGGCGAACGGTTGTTCGCCCTCACAGCGATCAGGTGTAGGTAAATGGGTGAATCTCCGGATCAACAATCAGCAGAGACGTCAATCAAACGACTTCCCACCAACCAAAAGCCGGACCGATAAAACGAACTGTTATCCAAGCGGCAACCAAACCACCAATACCAATCCAGGTGAGGCGGTTCGCCCATTTCACCAGTAGTTCGGCTTGAGATTTGGTGACGGGAATCCAAGGCAAAAACCGATTGTTGTCTTGACCGTATTTTTCTCCCAGCAATACTTTGGTTGAGTCGATGGGGGATATTATTCCCCGCACCTCTCAGTTAGATCCGTGCGTACCCGTTTCCGTGTACACGGCTCCCGATGTTCTTAGCTTTCGCTTTTGCTCATGTGCTTGTAATCGTGGCAACTCTCGTGAATTGCTTCAAGATTATTTTTCTTTCAGTTGGCATGATTTCCGTCGATGTGATGTAGGTGAACCCGTTCCTCATCGATGAACTTTAAGCCGCAGGATGCACATTTATGGTTCTGCTTCTTAAGAGCTTTAGAGGTTTCACCGTTGTAGAGCTTGCTATTACGTTCGCTCCAGTAGGTTGTATCTCCGTCATAGGGGGATTTTGTTCCTTTGACCATGACGTGTTTATTTTCGGAGTAGGGAACTGCTGGAAATGCCTTGTCTAGTAATTTCTTGCTAGAGTAGCGGTTTTGTTTGGTTTCCTTGTTAAATACCTTGTAAGCTCTTGTTTCGATGTGGTACAGGGAATTCCTGGAGCCGTCCATCTTGCAGAACTTATGGTAATTTCTCCAACCTCTAACTACCGAGGCTAATTTGTCAGCCTTTGTGGTAGCACCATAGTTCGAGTTGTTGACGATGTGTTTTACTTTCTTACGGAACGCTTTGAAGTTATCCACTGAGGGGTTACATCTAAACTTTCCGTTTTTCTGGACTTTGAAGTGCCAGCCGAGGAAATCAAACCCATCTGTCGAAGCGGTAATTTTGGTTTTCTTTTGGCTTACATTCATTCCGCGTTTGCGGAGAAACTCGCTGATTCTTTCAAGTATCTCTGTCGCATCATCTTCGGGTCGAAGTATAATAACCATGTCATCTGCGTATCGGACTGATGGCTCGGTGATATCGCTGACTGAGGTTTTGTCAGTGATTCTCTGTCCTTGATTCTCATGGTATCTGTGTATACTCTCAATCCCGTTGAGCGCGATGTTTGCTAATAGTGGGCTGACCACTCCCCCTTGAGGTGTTCCCTGTTCGGGGAATTCTGGGTTGACTCCTGCCTTGAGACATCGGAATATTCCGAGTTTTAAGCCTTTAGGGGCAATGAGTTCGTCCATTATTGCTGAGTGATTAATCCTATCGAAGCACTTTTCAATATCGAGTTCAATGACTCGCTTATTTATTCCATTAGCTTTGGAGTTAAGGTTTAGGAAGATGTACTTTTGTGCATCATGGGCGGAGCGCCCAGTTCTGAACCCATAACTCCTGGCGTGGAAACTGGCTTCGTGTGCTGGTTCAAGTGCATATTTTGCGAGGCATTGCCAAGCTCTATCCGCGATGGTGGGTATCTTAAGCATTCTGGTAGTCCCGTCCTTCTTAGGGATGGGGATTTCCCGTAGTCCAAGATGTTTCCAATTTCCGCTATTCACTCTTAGTAATTCTTCAAGGTTGAAGCGTTCCTCGAATGAGAGGGATTTCTTCCCATCAATACCCGCCGTCTTTTTACCAGCATTTAGCTGTGATACTTGTCTTATTGCCAGAAATCGAGCCGAGGTTGATTTTAGAATCAGCTTTTGGAGAAACCGCGCTTTTCGCTTGTCTCCAGCTTGAACAGCTTTAAATACGCGCTTTTGAAGGCGGAAAAGATTTCGGCGGAATTTCTTCCACGGTAGGGCTTTCCAAGATTCACTAGTTTTGTAACTGTGTCTAATCATTTTCTCTTCTCTAGTTTGTATTCTCTGAACACCTCAGTCCAATTACGGACTGTCCTACCCGAACTGTGGGGATTCCTCCGCTCGTCTGGACTACCTGAGATTCGACCGTCTCAAGACCCACAATTCGTTTTTCTTCGTTCCCTCGGAGAGATTGATTGTTCCGTTAGATGTAGCCAATTCAACTACTGGATTCCCTGGACTCTTGCCGTTACTCGACGCTTGTTCGGCGGGAATGAACTCCAGTGAGGTCAGGGATTTTACGTTGCGCCCTGCCTGCAAATAAGTCGTTTTTCTAGGCTCTGTTTCATCGTAGGAACTCCCTGTTAGCGCCAGTGTCAACCCGCAACGGTCGTCTGATTGCGCCCTGTTCCCAGCTTCACTCTACAAGAACCGAGCTTGTTCGGTGTGGGCAGATAAGGAGTCAATTCTGAGTCTGAATGGCAAGACTTGCACTTGCATCTGACCGAGAGTTCAGCCCTTAATGACAGTAATCTGCTGTCGGACTGGTTTAGTTATGTACGGACTGATTACCGTGATTCACTAAACAACGAATCGCACACGACGCTTTGCTTCGCCCATAGTGTTAAAAATAAACCCAGCTATGGCTGATGATAGCGCTTATTAAGAGGCAAAAGTCAAATAAGTTTATTGAACGACATAAACTTTAGCAGTCTTATCCCCACTACTACTTGCTATGCTTTGTCCATCGGGGTTGAAAGCTACAGCGGTAACCACATCGGTATGCTCCTCAATAGTACGAATTGCTTCTCCTGTGCGCCAATTCCAGAATTTGATAGTTTTATCCTCACCACCACTAGCTAAGGTTTGTCCATCTAGACTAAAAGCAACAGAATTGACTAAATTTGTGTGCCCTTTAAGAGTCCGAATCAATTCTCCAGTAGCAACATTCCACAACTTAATGGTTTTGTCATTACTACCAGTGGCGAGAGTCTGTCCATCTGGGCTAAAAGCAACCGATCGCACTGAATCTTGTTCTTTTAGAGTGCGGATAAGTTGTCCTGTCTTGTGATTCCAGAGTTTGGTTGTTTTATCCTTACTCACGGTAGCAAGAGTCTGACCGTTAGGACTGATTGTCACAGCAAAAACTCCTTCATTATGACCCTTAAGAGTGTGCAGAACTTCGCCAGTATTCACTTTCCATATCTTGACGGTATTATCCCAGCTACTACTGATTAAAGTCTGTCCATCAGGGCTAAAGACAACAGACCTAACATTTTTGGGATGTTCATCTAAAGAACGAATTAATTTTCCAGTTTGTAGATCCCAAAGCTTGACACTTGCATCTTTGCCACTACTTGCAAGCATTTTTCCATCAGGACGGAAAGATACTGATAAAACTCCTTTGGAATGTCCTAGCAAAGTTCTCATAGGTTGCCCAGTTTCTACATTCCACAATCTGATAGTTTTGTCCTCACTCGCAGTTGCAAGTCTTCGTCCATCAGGACTAAAAGCCACAGACCAAACTCTATCTGTATGACCGCTAAAGCTTTTTTGAGCTTGAATATTATTCCAGTTAACTGTCACTTCAGGTTGAGAATTGACTTGCCATTGATAAATACCGTATGCCGCACCAGAAAGCGCTACCACAGTTGCAATCCCATATCCAATAATCTGACTATTTTGAGTTTTTTTATTTTCTATCATTAGACATCTCCTATAGGAATCTTAAAACATTAATGGCTGATTGCTAATGGCTAATGGCTAATTGCTCTTTGACTATTAGCGGTACTCACGCCAATTTTTTCTAAGTTATTGCCAAATCTTAATAGTTTTGTCCCGGCTACCAGTGATGAGGGTATTGCCCCAAGAACTCATAGCAATTGACAACACCCAATCAGAATGACCGGAAAGAGTTTGGCGCAAGTCTCCTGTTTGCAAATCCCAAATTTTTACAGTGTTATCAACACTAGCACTGGCAAGGGTTTTACCATCAAAGCGGAAACTAACAGCAACAACGCGATCGCTATGTCCTTTGAGGGTGCGGACTAGCATTCCCGTGCGGATATTCCAAATCTTGATAATTTGATCCCAACTTCCACTAGCAATCGTTTGCCCATCGGGGCTGATAGCGACGGACCTAACGGCGTCAGTGTGTCCCTCTATAGTTCTAAGTAAAAGCCCTGTTTGCACATCCCAAACTTTAACAGTTTTGTCTTGACTACCACTCACTAGGGTTTGACTGTCGGGGCTCAGAGCAACAGAGTAGACAGCAGCAGAATGTCCAACAAGAGTACGTATAAGTTTTCCTGATAGTACATCCCAAACTTTAATAGTTTTGTCTTGACTCCCACTGACTAGAGTTTGTCCGTCACGACTCAAGACAACAGACCATACAGGTTCAGAATGATTGGTAAGCGTTTTCAATAGTTTGCCCGTCTGGGGCTGCCAAATTTTGATGGTATTATCTCCACTCCCACTGACAAGGGTTTGTCCATCCGCACTGAGACTAATCGTTCTGACATTGTCAGAATGTGCGTTTAGTGTGCGATTTAGTTCTCCCGTTTCTGGATGCCAAATTTTGATTTTCTTGTCTTCGCTACCACTTGCTAGGGTTTGCGCGTCAGCACTCAAAGCCACAGACCACACAGAACCGGAATGTCCGGATAGGACTTTAGCAACAGAGAGATTCCCTGCTTTTACATCCTGCTTTGAGAAGAAGTAAAATGCTGCTGAGAGCGCAACGGCAACAATGCCCGCAATCGGCAGTAAACTCAGGAGCGTACGTCGTTTATATAAGGTTGTTTTTGAACGGTTTGACGGCGCAGTGTTTGGTGATAGGGCTGGGGCAAAAACAAAAGTACTACTATTTGTTTCTGGATTTTGGCTGTTGTTTTTGTTGAGATTTTTGAGGTTAGAAATAACCACTGTTGCTGTTTGATAGCGTTCTCGATAGTCAAGAACAACCATTTTTTCCAAAATATCTGCTAACTCTTGGCAGATAGACGTGCGATCGCGCCAACTCCCTATGCCAGAATTTGGACTGTGAGGATCGATAAGAGATTTAACTTCATGAGCAGATAACCCACTTGCTGCTTGTATACCAATAATTCCCACTGCATAAATATCGCTGTTGAGTTGAGGATAGCCATAAAGTTGTTCGACTGGCATATAAGCTGGGGTACCAACTGCTAGCGTCAAATTTGGTTGACCTTGGCTATCTAGCGGGGGAATTTGTTTGACTGTACCAAAGTCTATTAAAACTAATTTATTATCTGTTTGTCTTCGGATTATGTTAGATGGTTTTATATCACGGTGAATGACACCATGACTGTGTACAAATTCTAAAATTTCTAGAATATCTATTAATAAATGTATAACTTTCTCTGAGTCCCAGGGGTTTCCTGGTACTAGTTCGTAACTTAAAGTTTGTCCGGGAATATATTCTTGAACTAGATAGAATTCTCCATCTTCCTCAAAATAAGCCAATAATTGAGGAATTTGGTTGTGAAGACCAAGCTTCGCTAAAGTTTCTCCTTCGTTTTTAAACCAAAGTTGAATTTTTGGCATTAACTCTGGCTTTTGATTGACGGGTCGCAGTTGCTTAACAACACAGGTAGGATGGCTAGGACGATGGGTATCAGTGGCAAGATAGGTTTGCCCAAATCCTCCTTGAGCTAACACTTGAGTTGTTCGATAGCGCCCACCTAAAACTTGACTATTCATAATAGTAATGGGTTTTGCTTAGATTTCTGGCATACTTGATTAATGGCTAATGGCTAATGGCTAATGGCTAATGGCTAATGGCTAATGGCTAATGGTTTTTTTATGAACAATTAACCATTAGCTATTAACGATTAGGAGTTTGAATGCTCACTTTAGAGTGCTACAAAGTCAGAATGAAAAATTCCGGATCGGTTTAAAGAAGGGTGTAGAGGGTGTTTTTTCCCTACACCCTACACCCGGTCACCCTATTCTTCTTCCTCAGCAGAGGAAAATAAGCTGGGATCGAGATAGTTGATTCGTGCTAGGGGACTAAGGGCAGCTAGGACTTGAGCACCGTAGCTGCGGAGAATTACGCGACTGTCAAGCAATGCAACAAAACCTCTACTTTCGCGTACGGGTGCGACAGCCCGTTGCAATTCATTCAAAGCAGTTGGTAACAGGTACAAACGAAACCAATCTTGATGGGATTGTTTATAGTAACCGACTCTACCAGCCACTAAAGGATGTTCTAGGGAAGGTAGGGGTAAAGTCGCAATAATGAGAAGTTGGGGTGCGGGTAAAACTCTTTGACGTTTGCGCCAAAATTCCCAACCAGTTACCAAAATACCGTTGTCATCCAAACAGGTTTTTTCCACCTGCACTCGCGACCCAAACTCTGAAGCAAGAATGGTTCCTACTTGAGCTTTTAGGGGTACATCTCCCACTATCACAACTGTCACTCCGGGGGAAGTAGCACTTAAACACACCAAAGTACGGACTTTGTGGATAAAAGCCGCTTGAAATTCCGGCGTGTTGGGTAGAGGTAATTGGTACGGTACGTACAATTGGATGGCTTCGGTTTGATGATCAGAGGAGAACTTTAGACACGTCAAATCACCTAACCCCATGCGATCGCGAAATAGGGGTGCCTCAGTTTCCGGTTCTAAGGCACTACCGATTAAAACCACTGGTTGCTTCTCCCACATTGGTTTTAGTGTGGTACTTAATTCTATGGGAGCGCAGTGCAAAGAAAATAAACCTTGACGGCGGGAAATAGTAGCCCAGAGTAGGGGAGGGGGAGACGATGGGGAGATGGGGAGATTGGGGAAATCGTTACGGTGCTTAAATAGGTGCCAAAAATTTTGCCACGGTTCTGGTAATGTTGATATATCTAAAACTGAATAAAGACGACTAAGAATTTCTTCTTCTGCTAGAGAAATCAGATAGCATTCATAGGGATTTGCTGGATGCTTAAACAGTTCGTGGGTGAGTTGTGCTCGTGCTGAACGAATTATCTCAGCTTGAGTTGGGTAAGCAAGCATGAGTTGATCCCAGTCCCTTGCTTCTAAATTAACAGTTAATACCCGTCGCACCCAATCTTCGAGATCGTCTACTCCATCAATGATTGTGGGAATACCACTGGGAAAATTATTGTGAGAAGAAAGTTGTGCTTTTAACCACGTTTCAGGAGAAACTAGGAATAGTCCTTGGAACTCATGACCGGGGAAAGCGTTACCTGTTCTAATCGGTTTGTCAATTTGCAACCAGTGCTGAAGACGGGGTATTTCCACTTGTAGCAGGCGTTGCTGCACAACTTCAGGGGCAACAATAATAACTGGACCTTGCCAGATTAATGCTGATGCTACAAAGCTGGTGCGATACCGCTCCTGATAGCCACAAGCCGCCCCTACTTGAATGAGGGCGCTACGTCCCAGACGCAAGGCGCGTGCTACCAACCGTGCCATCGTTAAATGATGAGGCCACGAAGGAAAACCCGCCTGCGATCGCAGGAAGTTATGTAGTGATAAATGAACTTCTGCCTCAATCACACGCTTTCAATCCCCTATAAAATAATTTTTTACTTGCGATCGCCCCATATTTATATATTGTCAGTTGTTAGTCGATAGTTGATAGTAGTTAGTTGTCATAATAGATACTAACCACCAACCACTAACCACTAACTACTCACTACTAACCACTCATTCGCGATCTAGTACCTTAACTTATGCCTACATACACAGGAATCTCCAGCGAAGCCTTTAAGCATCCCCTTGATCGCCAAGCCGAGCAAGCCTTGCGAAATTTACCAGGATTTGATTTTGTTGCTCGTAAATTTGTGGAATTTTTCGTTGAACGCCCACAGTTAATTTATCTAATGGGTAACACCATCCAAGTTGGGCCACGCCAATATTCCACTATTTACCAGATGTTTCGGGAATGCGTGCGGGATTTGGATATCTATCCAGAACCTGCACTGTTTGTTGAGCAAAACCCCTTAGCGAATAGCTATGCACTGGGGCAAGATCATCCCTATATTGTCATCAATACAGGAATTTTAGACTTGCTGAACGAAGCCGAAATAAGGGCGGTGCTAGCCCATGAGCTGGGGCATATTAAATGTGGTCATACTATTTTAATTCAAATGGCGATTTGGGCGATGGGTGCTGCCTCCGCCATTGGGGAATTAACCCTAGGCATAGGTAACCTACTAAGTCAAGGGTTGATTTACGCCTTTTATGAATGGCGGCGAAAAGCTGAATTGTCAGCTGACCGTGCTGCATTTTTAGTTATGGACGACCTCAATCCCGTTATGACTTCAATGATGAAAATTTCTGGCGGTAGTCACAAATATGCTAATGAATGCAGTTTGCAAGAGTTTATCCGCCAATCGGAAGAATACCAAGCACTTGATTCAGATGGATTAAATCAAATTTACAAATTCTTGATTTATAACGGCGGTCGAGGGACATTTCTCAGCCATCCCTTTGCTGTCGAACGGGTTCACTACCTGCGAGAATGGGCAGAATCGGAAGAGTATCGCCAAATTAAAAGAGGAAATTATCAACGTTCTCCCGCTTCTGGTGCAGTTAATGTAGACGCACAAGCTTCTCAGGAAGAAGTGGAAAGTTTACGCCGACAACTTGAAGAATTGCAAAGGGAAATTAACCGGATTAAAAGGTCGCAATAGGGGGTATAAGGGTGTAAGGGTGTGGGGGAAAGAGAAACCCGGTATCTCTGAGATACCGGGTTTCTCTCGTCTTCAGGTAGGATGGCTATATCTATAATTAAATCTTGCCCTATTTAGTTCGTTAACCATGTCGGAAGAAGATATCCGTGCTACGCGACTGGAAAAAGTCGAACAAATCAAGCAGCTAGGCATGAATCCCTATGCCTATCATTGGGAACTTTCCCATCATGCGGCTGAGTTGCAGGAAAAATTTGCTGATTTGCCTTCTGGTGAAGAAGTGGATTTGGAAGTGTCCGTTGCTGGACGCATTATGGCGCGTCGGGTTTTCGGTAAACTGGCTTTCTTCACTTTACAAGATGAAACTGGCACAATTCAGCTTTATTTGGAGAAAAAGCGGATCGAAGAAAGCATGGCAGATCATGCGGATGCTTTCAACCACCTCAAACAACTCACTGATGTCGGCGACATCTTAGGAGTTCAGGGAACAATTAAACGGACTGAAAAGGGCGAGTTATCTGTATACGTAAAAAAATACGCTATCTTAACTAAATCCCTTCTACCCTTACCGGATAAATGGCATGGGTTGACGGATGTTGCTAAGCGCTACCGTCAGCGTTATGTTGATTTGATTGTTAATCCTGAGGTTCGTCAAACTTTCCGTCGTCGCGCTCAAATCACGGCTGGTATTCGTCGTTACCTGGAACAGCGTGAATTTATTGAAATTGAAACTCCTGTTTTACAAGCAGAAGCAGGGGGTGCGGATGCGCGTCCGTTTGTGACTTACCACAATACTCTGGAAATGGAGTTGTATCTACGGATTGCAACAGAACTCCATCTCAAGCGGTTGATTGTGGGTGGTTTTGAAAAGGTATTTGAACTGGGACGGATTTTCCGTAATGAGGGAATTTCTACCCGTCACAATCCGGAATTTACTTCGATTGAAGTTTATCAAGCTTATGCCGATTACAACGATATGATGGCACTGACGGAGGGTATTATCACCACCGTCGCGCAAGAAGTTCTCGGTACTTTACAAGTGATTTACCAAGGTACGCCAGTGGATTTAACTCCTCCTTGGCGTCGTGTGACGATGCACGATTTGGTTAAGGAATATAGTGGTTTGGATTTTAACTCGTTCCAAACTTTGGAAGAGGCGAAAGCTGCTTGTAAAAATGCTGGGCTTGAGGGTGTAGAAGATTGCCTATCTATTGGTAAACTGCTTAATGAAGCTTTTGAGCAAAAGGTAGAGGAAAACTTAATTCAACCTACCTTTGTTATTGATTTTCCCGTAGAAATTTCACCATTGGCAAAACCACACCGTTCCCAACCTGGATTGGTAGAACGTTTTGAGTTATACGTTGTTGGGCGGGAAACTGCGAATAGCTTCTCGGAGTTAACTGACCCTATCGACCAAAGACAGCGTTTGGAAGCCCAAGCAGCAAGAAAAGCAGCCGGTGATTTGGAAGCGCAAGGAGTTGATGAAGATTTCTTGACCGCTTTGGAATACGGTATGCCTCCTACTGGTGGTTTGGGTATCGGGATTGATAGGTTGGTGATGCTATTGACAGATTGCGCTAGTATTCGAGATGCGATCGCATTCCCGCTACTCAAGCCTGAAAAATCCCAGGAATCTGAAGAATTTAAGCTTTGAGGCGATAAACTCGAATGCTAAAGAGTGCGATATATTAAGACATATCGCACCCTTTTCGCTTATAAATTTTATACCAAATAGTAAAAACATTTCAACTTTTACACTGAGGGAGGTAAAGCGCTCTCTCCTCATATCTTGCACCAGGAACAAAAACCGGGTTTCTTGAGAATGACGACGCTAAAAAAGCTTAATTTTTCGTTTAGAAACCCGGTTTTTTAGGTCTTGTTGAGAATGCTGCAAGATGTCAGTCTCCCGAAGTGGGCGATCTCATTTACAATAGAAAAAAGCTATGGCACTCTATACCTGCGAAAGATATTTATCATAATAACGTTAAGAATGCTCTTATCAAAGATGGTTTATTCAATGGATAAGCTAAATTATTATTATCGTCAAATTGTGAAGTCCACCCTTCTTTGCTGGAGGATGTTACGTGCAAATTACCATTGACTTGCCCGACGAAATTGCCAGTACAATTCAGGAAAGGTGGGATAACTTCCCTCGAAAAGTACTAGAGTGTTTAGCAATTGAAGCTTATCGGCAGGGTGTGATTACTTCTGCACAGGTAGGAAGAATGCTGCATTTATCTTCTCGCTATGAGGTAGATAATTTTCTCAAGCAAGCAGAAGCCTATTTACACTATGACGAAGCGGATTTTGAGCAAGATTTGCTAACGATGCAAAAAATAGTGGTTGAGGGGAAGACAGAAATTTAATGGCAGTTGTCTCGGATACTTCACCGTTGTGTTATCTGGTGCTGATTGATTTAATTGATTTGTTGCCAGAGTTATATGGCAAGGTGATGATTCCTCAAGCTGTGTTGAATGAGTTATCTGTGCCCCAAGCACCTGAAGCCGTTCAAGCTTGGATAGCTCAACCTCCAGCTTGGCTTGAAGTTCAATCAGTAGAAAATCCACTGGATGTGGAACTAATTCAATTAGATTTAGGAGAGCAAGAAGCAATCGCTCTAGCAGAACAACTTGGGGCTGATTTGATTATTGTAGATGATCGGGATGCACGGCGGATTGCTTTGCAACGGGGTTTAAATGTGATTGGCTTGCTAGGGATTTTGGGTATAGCCACACAGCAAAATTTGATTAATTTCTCGCTTGCTATTGGACGTTTACAGCAGACGACGTTTCGCCCTTCACCTGTTTTGATTGAATCGTTGCTGGAGCGATTTCGAGCTAGTGAGTAGAACACTTAGGACTAAGTTTCTGATGAAAGCCCTTGTCACGAAAGGTTATCAAATAAATATTTTTCCATAAACTTCAACACCATAATGAATACTATTTTCAGTAAGGTCTGCTTAAATACACTACAAACTTAATAGAAGTGTTCCCGAAAATATGATAATAATCAGAAATCTAAAATTTCTGAATGGTTTGAGGTTGCGTATCAGTTGCAAGCAGAAGAAATAAAAGATAAACTGAAGTCACTCCGCAAACAGGCATGGTTAATAGACCCTTATTTAGCAAAAAGATTAGACGAGATAAATCGCTGGGTGAAAGATGTAAAGCCAGGTTCACTGACTGCGAAAAAGTTTGTGATGCTGTTTCTGATACAGATAATTAGAGATGCAGAAGCTTGGCTAAAAGTCAAATCTCTACCTTCTGAAGATGAGCAACAATCAGCTTTAAATGCACTGACCCCGACACTAAAATATTGGTATGGCTACCTATTTCCTAAATGGCTGAGTGAGAACGATCCTAAATTCTATGTTTGGAGACAAAAATTAATGGCTGGGGAGTTCGGTCAAGAAGACGCTAATTTAGTTGATTCCATTAGCAAGAGCGTCAAGCTTCGAGGGGGTACGTTTGTAAAACGTTATGTTGCAGACCTTTCAATGGCAACTGATATAATTATTAGTAGCAAGCAGGAAAAGCCACTTTGTGTTCAATTGACTAGCCTTTCTGAAGAATTATTTCAAGAGAAGTTTAATGACTGGAAAAGTAATTTGCAATTTTGGGAAATAGAGAGAGGTCTTTTCTTAAGTTACGACCCTAGTAAAAATAATGTTATACATCAAATCGTTAATTTAGTATTATATAATAGCGATAATCTCAAGATAGGCATTTATTTGAAATTTAATTTATAGTCTTTGCTTGTTAAATTGTTTAGTTTTTATAACAATATTACTTAATAAATAGAATCATTATGAGTAACGAAAAAGTAACTGACCGTCAGCAGAGATTAGAAGAATTTCTGCACGCTGTGGAAGCGGCTCAAAAGTTACAAGATGACATCCTGAGGTATGGGCTTGATGCTGCTTACCTTTATGTTGAGGATGTAGAAGGGGATTGGTTAGAAAAATGGGGAGAAGACGAAGAAGAACAGCAAAGGATTATAGATGTTACTACGTTTTTAAAAAGTGATGACTGGCTGGCGGTTAGGATACGCGAGCAAATTCAAGACACACTACTGTGTCGGTTCGCTGTTGAAGTCGAGAAATGCTTGCTTATTTGCGACCCGCACGAAAGACTTATAGAGGTTAAAAAAGTTTTAGCTGTTATTATGACCCATAAAGATAATAACTGTGATTCTCATCCTGAAATTGATGAAAGTAAGTTACTATATTTGGCGCAAGAGCTACTGAATAAGTTGGAAGAAATTTAAAATTGCAACCGCAGATGAACGCGGATAAACGCAGATAAAATCAAAAAATATCTGCGTGCATCTGCGTGCATCTGCGGTTCTAATTCGCCACCTCAGCCATTTCGATGATGCGTCCTTCGTAATCTTTAACCAAAAAGTTCAGTGGTTTCTGGTTGCGGATTTTGAATTTTAAGCCACGGGTTTCAACTCGCATCAGAATCATCTCCAAGCAGTCGCGGTCAAAGCAAACGTGGCGTTGCTGATTTTTGTTACCTACACTCGCTCCAATGATAACGTGTAATTGGGTATTTTTCTTAAGCTGATACCACAGCCCATCACTAGCATTGTTCATTCTGCTACTAGTAAAAGTGGGGCTACTGGATAAGTAAAGTGGATCGACTCCCGTCGCGCCGATGGTTTGTTCGTAGTTGTAGTAGTAGTGTAAAGGGACTTCTGCTGCTGGTAAATCGAGCAACCCTTCATACAACTGTCGAGCAATTTCTAAATCGGATACCATGACGGTGTGTACTTTTGGAGCACTCGTCAGAAACATCCACATCGCGCCAGCATAGGCTGCTAGCAGCATCACCATTATTCCTTGAGTAGAGAATAAGCTATCTAAGGGTAAGGATGGTAAAAAGGAGCCTATAGTATAGGAACTAAGCAGGGACTGTAACACGTTAACTGCTATGACCATGAACACAATAGAGATTATATAAATGTTGCCGCTTTGAGTTTTCTAGATTAGGACTTAACATAAGTCTGTCTTTCTAGTGTATCAACTGCAATAGATTTTAGCCGATCGCTTTCAATAGAGCAGTAGCAGGATATTATTCCATTAATAACAAGACTCTTTCTGTGATTTCTTCAATAATTCTAGCAACATATACTAACTTGGATGGTACAGATTCCTCATTTCACTGAAGCTAGTCATCCACTAGTAAAGGCGCTGTTTCATCACAGCGACCAAGAGCTGCTGACGCTGTTTCAGCAAAACCCGGATGCTGGTAGATTCTTTACGGCAATTTTTTGTCGTTATACTCCCATAGTCTATACTTTGATTCGGCATTCAGCGCGATCGCCCGTACAAGCTGATTATCTGTTTGCTCTGACATGGCGACATATCTACTACGAACTTCGCGGACTGGATTTAAGTAACGGTCAATTAGCCAGAGAAGGTCTGACCTTGCAAAATTGGCTGATTAATATGACCGCGTACTGTATTAATGAAATTCAATTACCTCCAACAGAAGCAATTCATTATTCTCTCAAGACAACTTCTCCACCGCTTTGGTGCTACGTGGAACAGGCTTTAGACCAACTCTCCCCAATGTTGCGATTGATGGTTTTGATGTCGCAAACGTTCCACTGGAGCGACACGAGAATTGCTGCTTACCTACAAGCTGAAGGGGAAGCCATTGCTCCTCATGAAGTAGCAAATTTGCTCCAACAAGGTTATCGTATGTTAGAGGAAAAATTACCAACAGATATTCGCACCATCTACTTAGGGGAAAAATTCCTTCAACCAGGAATTGCGTAGTAATACGTAAACTGCGGGTTTCTTGGTAACTTTTATTTTAGCTTGTAAAATTTTCTACTTAAAGCCTCAATGACACGGGTAACTCTTATGAAAAAATGGAATTTATCATCAGGGACAAATTTCCTTTTACTGTTGGCTTTGTTGCTGAATCCAATGACTGCTACTGCTGCTGATATTACCGAGCAACTTCACAATCAAGTCAACCGTTCGGTCTTTCAACAGTTAACCGATGAAGCGGACAGTTTTCTACGTCAGGGGGAAGAAGAATATCGACAAGGAAGACCCGATAAAGCGGTAGAGTCTTGGTTGCAAGCCTTAAAAATTTATCACAGTCTTAAGGATATAAAGGCACAAGGTCTAACTTATGATTCTTTAAGTAAGGGTTACGTGCAATTGGGGCGTTACAAAGAAGCAGAAGATGCTATGCGCCGACGATTGGCTATAGCTCGCGATGTCCAAGATTTTCAAGGTCAAATTTTTGGATTAAATAATATCGGTGGTTTATTTTTACAGAAAGGAGAATATTCCTCTGCTTTTAAAACCTTTAATGATGCTCTAGAAATTGCTCGCAACTTAAAAAATATCGAAGGTCAAGGGCTTTCTCTCAGTAATCTGGGTTTAGCAACGGCGAGACTAGGAGATTACAACAGAGCAATAAAACTCTATGAAAATGCTTTGGTTTATCGGCGTCAAATGAATGATGCTATCGGTGAAGCGACGACTTTAAACAATTTAGGTGATGCTTACTTGGGGACAAAAAACTATGCGGATACTATTGGTGCTTATGGAGCGGCTTTGCGAATAGCGAAAATGTCTCGCGATCGCATCAATCAAATTCGCGCAATTGACGGTTTAGTTATCGCTCACAGTCATGTCGGACGCTACGAACGCGCTTTTGACTTGTTGGAGGATAGATTAGCTCTCGCTCAAGAGTTACAAAGTTTGCAAGAACAACTCAACTCTTTTGAGTCCTACGCTCGCGTATACGAGCAAATGGGTAATTACACAACCGCTAGCAACTTTTATGAGAGAGCGATCGCACTGGCTCAAGTGCTGAAAAACAGTCAACAAGAAGTGCTATTGCTTGATAGACTAACTCAACTGCGACGGAAAACTAGCAATTAGCTAACAGCGAACAGCTAATTGCTAACTGCTAATTGCTAACAAGTTAATTCAAAAATACTTGACCATCTTGTTGAATTCTAATGACACCCTGATTATCATCCACATTTCTTTGTTCGTCCAAAGTAAACCCAATGACTCCAGACTCAGTGGATGTTGGAAGGACTTGAACAAATCCATCATCTAGACGTACTGTAGTAATTGACACAGGCACTGGTAAATTTCTCAGTACGACTTCTTGTCCTGGTTGGAGAACTCGACGTTCTGTATATCCGATAGCTTCGTAGTTAATACCAACGTTTGTATCATTCTTTAGTCTTACAGAGACTTGACCATTGGTAGGTGAGACATAGGCGATCGCATTTTGTCTCGTTTCTGGTGCAGGAATTGTTCTCACTTGGTTTCGAGGAGAAACTACGGGTTGACGATAAACCCCTGTAGTAGATGGGTATTCACCACCGACACCTCTCCTGACTTGTTCTGGAGTTGGGTTAGCTGAATAGGTACCGTAGTTAGCTGCTGGTAAACGCCCCAGATTAATCTGTTGTTGAGTATAAGCATTAGCTGGGCATCCTTGAGGAACCAGTACCCGATAATTATGTGGCTGTTCGTAGAAAACGCTAGGACAGGGGTTTACTCCTGGTGTAGACCGTAGCTGCGCTCCTGCTTGCTGTGGAATTACTAATAAACTAACGAGTATTCCACCACCCATAGCACCAAGAAACTTAACTGATTTACTCAATGATTGAAAATGTCTGTTCACATTTACCTCCTGTTTTGATTTCTTTTTTAAAACTGATAGAAAATTTTTTATCAATGAGTGCTTGGATAAGCACATTTCTTAAGACAGATATGCCTAAGTTTAAATAACTGTTTTTCTGTTTTTTAATAGAATCTCTACTCTTAAAAGATAACAATTATGAAGAAATTTTGGCTCTGACTCCAGACATGAAAAGAAATAACAAGTTTAACAAGCATTTATCCCATAAGTTATAAGTCATAAGTCATACATGAGGGGTGAAAGGCTAACTTTTAGCTTTTATAGCCATCTACGCACCATTCGTAAAAGGAGAGAAACCCGGTCTCTTTAAGATACCAGGTTTCTGAGTTTTGCAATTTTACAAATAAAATAGAATTGCTATATTCTCAATACTTGGAGGTTTTGCCCTAAATTAAAATTTGGGCTAAAAGCTAAAACCCGTTTTAACGAGTTGAAAACCATATACAGTCAGATAAATCTGACTTTAGCTAAGAGGTGTGAAATTTATTTCTTGGCTCAAAACCTACGCAGTATTGGCTATATTCTTAGTCATGTAGGAGTGCAATACTTTGCGCCCCTACTGCTCTGTTTTAACTAAGCCTCGTCCCAGAGTTCGCGAACTCTACCGGGTAACCAGCTAGCAATTTCCTGAATTCTTTCTTGCGATAATTCGTCTTTTGTGGCTGAAAATACTGCTTTAACAGCTTGTTCGCGATCCACATTTGCTTGCAATCCACCTTCATTTGCAACTCTAAATAAGAAGCGATCGGAATCAATCTTAAAAATTCCAGGACCTTGCCAAGGTGGACGAATCCGGCTCAGAAAGCCTACAAGAGGATTGGTATCTCGCCAAAGGTCTGCAATATCCATTTGCAGTGATTTATCTTCAGTGATTTCAGCTGGTTTGTGCAGCTCGCTTTCAACTCGATCAGCAGCTTCCGTCGTCATCAAATCGCGCATGACACGGTAAACGACTTCAGTTACGTCCCTAGCGTCGAAAATATCCTCAAGATTCCCTTTTAGTCTCACTTTCTCCAGAAAGGGCATATCTTTTGTTGCGATGGGAACTGCTGGTCCTTCTTTCAAGGATTTAGGAGGGTTTTCCTCCATTTTTTCCAGCATTCTCTGCCCTTTGTCTGTTAATTCTGCTCTTTTAAAGGTGATCAGATGTGGTAAGGGACCATCTGGTGCGCCATAGGTATTAGCAATCCTCAAATCAACTTCTTTGGGATTGACAGCATCAGGAACGTCTTCCTGGTTTCCATAAGCATTACCTGTAAATTCAGCGTTGATATACTGTTGTTGATTTAGGTAATCTAAGTGACCTAAAAGGTCAGTAGGAGTGAGATTGCGACCTGCTAAGTCGGTTTCTGTAAAACCAACTTCATGCATTCCTTGTCCGCTTTCTTGAACTTTTTTTAGTATAATAAACGCAACGTCTTCTCTGATTGGTATTGTCATTTCACCCTCCAAGGATTGCTCTTAATGCTTTGAAGTTGAAGCCATTTTTATTAATAGCCAATAGTAAACTAGCAGCTTGTAGAACTACTTAGGAACGCGTCAAAAGTAGTTTTACAGACTGCTAAAAGTGTAATTAATGACTCACTTCATCAAGCATTATTATTAAAATATTAAGAAAAGTTACTCTATTTCATCTGTCACAGGAAGCAAATGTACATCTGTCAGTAGAAGCATTTACAAGGGTGTAAGGTGTAGGGGATAGGGGGTAGTGAGGAATTTTCCCAGTATCATAACAATATGATTTGAATAAAAACGATTTGCCAAAACGATATACTTTGTAGAAAATTTGGATTTATAAGGAAAAAGGTTGAAAACCTTGTAGGCTAGAAAAGGGAGTTGTCAATAAGTCTCTACATATTTCCTACACCCCACACCCGGTCACCCTACACCCTATTCAAAATTAACAGGTAAGGTAACCGTGACAGTCGTACCAACGCCTAGAGTGCTTTCTATATGGATTTGACCATGGTGATTTTGGACAATGGCTTGGGCGATCGCAAGTCCCAAACCAGAACCACTGGGGCTATTTGTTGCTTTTATTCCTGTTGTGTGAGTACGCGCTGGATCGACTCGATAAAAACGGTCAAATAACTTTGGTAACGCCTCGGTCGGAATACCAATTCCGCTATCGCTGACCTTAATTTGCAATTGGTTGTGATTGTAACGCAATCCAGAAACACGATTCATGACCTCAGTACGAGCTAATTCCACCTCCACCTGTCCAGAAGATGGGGTGTACTGTAATGCATTACCAATTAAATTTGTAAATAGCCGTACCAGTTGCTCCCAATTGCCAACAATAGTAAACCAATTATCAAGCAACTCAGGGTTAGTTTCTACAGCAGGAGGGTCAATCAAGTTGAGACTCAGAGTGATATCCTTTTCTGCAGCTAGCAGTTGTTGTTCTTCAATCACTTCCATTAATACAGCATCAACAGGACAAGAAGAAAAGGAATATGAACTGATACCACTATCTTGTCTTGCTAAAAAGAGTAAATCGTTGACTAACTTACCCAAGCGTTGCGTAAGGCGTTCCACTAATTTTAATTGTTGTCCATAATGTGAAAGAGTAGCAGCACCATTCGCTTCTGCTAATTCCAAATCAGCCAAGGCGACTTGGACATTGGTTTGTATTAGAGTAATGGGACTTCTCAATTCATGAGAAGCATCAGCGGTAAATTGTTTTAGGCGTTGATAGGACTCACGCACAGGTTCTATCGCTTTACCGGAAAGAAACCAACCGCAAAAACCCACAGAAAGTACCATCAATCCAGTCCCTACTCCTAAATCCAACATAAACCTGCGACTGGGTTTTGTCACTTCAAACCAAGGATGGCTAACACGTAAATATCCCAGTACCTGACGACCAACTTGTACTCGCTCTGTCACTTGTCGTAGTAGGAGGGGAGGGGTAGCAACGAAGTTTGTAGCGGATGAGTTATCCGTTGCTATTGCTTCCCTAATCACTTTGACAGTTTTACCAGTGCGGTTGGGATGTATGGGGATATTGAGGGGTTGAGATAAAGTAGACCAGAGTAATTCTCCAGTTGGGCTAAACCATTCTAGGTCAATGTGGTCATCTTCTACGGTATCGGCGTTGTCACGAAAACTGGCTTCTACATTAATACGGAATTGACCTGAGTCTGAGCTTAATGGGTCGATGACAAGCGATCGCTCCACAACTTCCACAACATGATTCAGCGTATCGTCAATTCTCTCTATCAAGGTATTACGGACGTATAAATACACCCCACTTGCAAACAACAGGAGTAGTAAAGCTGTTACAGTTGTATACCAAATGGCAAGACGACGACGAGTGGCTTGAAACATAGTTTGAAAATTCACGCATTCTGTAAAAACAGAGAAACCCGGTATCTCCAAGATACCGGGTTTCTAGGTGCTCGCAATTTTACAAATTAAATAGAATTGCTATATAAGCCATTGGTTCCAACTCAATACTTGGAGGTTTTGCCCTAAATTAAAATTTGGGCTTAAAGCTCAAACCCGTTAAAACGGGTTAAAAGCCATATTCAGTCAGAGTTATCTAAGTTTAGCTCCAAGCAGTGAAACTGATTTCTTGGCTGTTAACTGAGTAGTATTGCCAACGTATCTTAATTTTAGGAAATATTAATGAACTTTAGCTTTTAGTCCGAAATTTATTTCCGAATAGACAAACTGAAGTGCTAATTGCAAAAGGCTAAATACTTACGTTTCTTTCTCCCTAATATATTAGTTTTTTTACGGATTCCAGTAGTTTTACTGAAGCCATCTATTTCTCAAAGGAGTTACATTCTGGTTGCAATAGGTTCACCAACCAACTGTTATTAGTGCTATTTCATGGGTAACTTTACGGAGAAATAAAAAAGAGATATTTTTATAATCAAATATATTTGAAAATCATCATTTTTTGATTTCCAAATAAAAACTTCCAAATACTTCTTGTGGTACGTCTGTCTCAGACGTCAGTAGAAGACAGGTAAGGATACAATACTGCTCGGATAAAATAAATTGATTGATATTTAACTCCTGTAGAGATGTTGCACTGCAACGTCTCTACACAATACTACGTAGGTTAAGAGCCAAGAAATAAATTTTACACCTCTTAGCTAAAGTCAGATAAATCTGACTGAATATGGTTTTTAACCCGTTTTAACGGGTTTGAACTTTAAGCCCAAATTTTAATTTAGGGCAAAACCTCCAAGTATTGCGTCTATACATACCCAAATTTCTAATAATAAATCCAAAACCTACGTAGTATTGGGTAAGAATATATTTTGCACGGGAGTAAATTGAGCTTTTGACTTAGCTAAAATCTACTAACTATAAGTTCTTAGCTTTTAGCTGAAAGCGGATCGTTCAAACTATATCCACCGCACAATAGAAAAAAAATCGGTTTATATATATCTTTTCTCAAAAAAATAATAATTTTGAATTAAAGATATATTGCACGCAATAACTAATATGATTCAAATCAAAAGTACAATATTGTTACTATTTATATTAACGAATATTTTTATTGATTATCAAAAAATCTGTGCAGAAACACCTCAGGTCATTTCAGAATTAGAAAAGCCAACAAACATTCCTACATCTAAAAATATTACCCAATCTTTATCTTCATTCCCTGAAGACATTCAACCAAAAGTATCAGATTTATTAAATAATAATCCTCCGTTTCCCAAAAATACAGAGTTTCCAAAAATTAGATTAAATCAACCAGAATTAAATGACACATCAGAGCAACAGCTTGGTGTTGCAGACTTAGAAACAAAGCAAATATCTTCAGGTACTCAAAAAAACTTTCCTTTAGTTGTAGAGCTAGAAAAGCAACGACAAGCTCCTCAAGGTAATGCAAAATATTTAATGTTACCTCGAATTGCTTCTAAAGAGAAAATTCATCCATTTACAACTACTTTACCCCTTAATGGAGTAACCGTTAGTCATTTAACAGAATGGGAACTAGTAGGAGGTAGTAATTTTGGAGATGACCAAAATGCAGCTTTCACTTTAAGTGGAGTTGTCAAACTGAACCATCAAATTCAGGAAAGTTTGACAAGGGATAATGTTTATACCGTAGAACAAAAAGGAAGTTACTTACAATCGCAAACGGTTCTTCAATCAAGAGAAGTGACCTTTGCTCGAAAAGATCCACAAACTTTATTTGGTATGGAAATGCAAATGAGTTTGACAGGCTCTTGTATATTCCCCGGTCAAAGTTCCGAGCAAATCTGTACGTACACACCCGGTTTAGTGGTTGATAGAAATAGTATTGACTCTCAATTTTTAGTCCCCAAACGTATCTCTCAAACCACCGAAATGGGGGAGGTGGTGACTCCAGAGTCTTTAGACGCGATAAAACAACCAGGTTTTCAACGAGGGGCGAATGGTCAAGAAATTGGTTTAGATTTGTTCTTTCCCAATACTGGTGTGATGTCTGAAGAGGGTAAAACCAGTGAACCTTTTTACACGAGGGAAGAAAAAATTAAGAAAACACCAGTCGGATTTTATTCAAAGGTGCGACAAGTTGTGCGAGTCAACCATAAAGAAGCTGTTCTCGGTCGGACAGTTCGCGGTTATGGATTTATAGTTAATGATGACAACACACTGGTGAACTCTATCTTACAGTTGGGGAATCTTTTGTTACCCGATGCAAATCCACAACTGGAGGGAGGAAAACAGCCACCTAATCCAAATATTAACAAAAATTTATTTTTAGCAGCCAATAATACCTGGTTACCCCCCGGTAGTTTCACAGTTTATCATGCTGGAATTGGACACGCAAAAACTCCAGATAAAAAAGCACAAAACTCAGGACAAATTCCTAATGCGACTTTTAATAGTATCTGGATTGGTATGTCACCAATTATTGAGCGCAATTATGAACGAATTATCCGTTATGAACCGATTGGACAACGGAAGATAGTCGCAGAAGGAGGTGGAGAGGGAGGTTCAGGCTCGAATACTAGCTTTATGTCCGTTGTAGATGGTCAAACTTACACTTCAGGTCCTCAAGCCAATCTTCAAAATTTCTACACGCAAGTGTATTTATCACAATTTACTCAAGACGTTAATTTTGTTAACGGAACTAGACTGATAGAAAACACAACTTATTACCCACATATTAGCTTTAGTGGTAATCTGACACGCTCAAACGATGTTTTTCGATATTATGCAGGGCTAATGACTGGAGAAACAATAAAAGCTTATGTGGGAGGAGACTATACTCTCAATACTTCCAATGGGTGGAGTTATTCAGCCGGAGCCATTGGCTATCTCAATTCTGATAGAGATTATTACAGCCAAGTCTTTGGTAGTATCGCAAAAAGAATTCCCTTGAGCCGAACTTCCAATTTGATTTTCTCCTCTAGGTTCAATTATGCTTTTGACCGACCAAATCAAATCGGTAATTTTGTAGTTGATTCTGATGCGAATACTTTAACTTTAGGGGCTAGAGCTAATTTTGGTAGGGTTTCTTTGGGTTTAACAAACTATTTTGGTGAAATTTTGCCACACTCTTCAGAAAATCGGTTGATAGCAAATTTAGATGTAAATTTCACCGATAATTTTCGCTTGTCAGGTTATTACACCCCTATCGATGAAAGTTCTAGTCGCTCTCGGTATGGTGCTTCAGCTCAGTTGAGGTTGGGTAAAAATTACAATAGCCCAACACTATCCATAGGTTGGAGTAACAATGAGTATAATGTTGGAAGGGACTCGACCATTACTGATAATGTCTTTACAGTTTTATTCAAAATTGGTGAACCTTCTAACCCATTTAGACCAGCACCTCCAAAGAAGCAGCAAGTGAAAAAATAGAGTTAGCCTGCTAGCTAATATATTAGATTTTTTGACTATACTGTATTTGCGATATTTCCAAAACTCTTTCAAACCAATCCTCTGCTTGCTGGATCGCTTTAGTTTTTTCTGTGGAATCAGACCAAATTTTCTCCCAATTAAACAGCTAACGAGTCAAAACACGCCCTAAATCAACCAATTCTGCGGCTTGGTCAATATCTAAGAGTACCATATCAAAGAACAGTCCACTCGATAAAATATCTGCTTTCCTTAGCAAGATTAAGTACCGATTCTTGATGCGCTCCCTCAACGTATAAGTTTTTAATCTGAGATAAATTTTCCGCCAACTGATGCAGGCGAGTAGGGATATCGTTTTTTACAAAACTTTGTTGCTTGAAGGTAAAGTTTGTCATAAATTTCCCAAGAACTCAATAATGATGTGAGCTACCCTTTCTCTAATATTAGGGTCTAGTATTTCCATTGAGCGCTCAATATCGACTGCGGTTTTAATATAGAACTTATGTTCCTCAAGCATTTGCTCGATTTGTTTGTCAGTTGCAGGAGTACACAGCAATAGAATCAATTGTTTCCCCTTTGTCTTCGTCGAAAACTAGATGCAAAGTCCACATTATGTGATTATCAAATAATTGGTGACGCACTTGCCGCCAGAAAATAAACAGTTTGGCTCAATCCAAGCAACAGGAGTGGTCAATCGCTTACTATAGAAATTTAAGGCATATTCATATTAGTCATGTCCGCTAAGTCTGTGTCTGTACTTCCCTCCTCCACTATTGCTGTTCCGCAACAGCCCAACATCTCCATTCCACCACTTTTAGGTGCAAGTGTGGAGGAGTTGAAGGCTTGGGTGGAACAACAGGGACAACCAGCTTATCGAGGAAAGCAACTACACGATTGGATCTATCACAAGGGAGTGCGATCGCTAGCTGATATTTCCGTCTTTCCCAAACAATGGCGTGGGGAAGTTGCAGAAGTTCCCATCGGGCGTTCAACAATATATCACCGTTCTGTGGCTCCCGATGGTACGGTTAAGTATCTTTTGCAACTAGTTGATGGTCAAATTATTGAAGCTGTAGGTATTCCTACAGATAAACGTTTAACGGTTTGTGTCTCCAGTCAAGTCGGCTGTCCGATGGCTTGTGATTTCTGTGCAACTGGTAAAGGAGGCTATAAACGTAATCTTGAGCGTTATGAAATTGTGGACCAAGTGTTAACGGTTCAGGAAGATTTCCAACAACGGGTGAGCCATGTGGTATTTATGGGTATGGGTGAACCATTGTTGAACACAGATAATTTGATTGGAGCCATTAAATCTTTAAATAAAGATGTCGGGATTGGACAACGGTGTTTGACTGTTTCTACCGTTGGAATTCGCGATCGCATCCGTCAGTTAGCTCAACATCAGTTGCAAGTCACTCTTGCGGTTAGTCTCCATGCTCCTAACCAAGCATTGCGAGAGCAACTCATTCCCAGCGCCCGCTCTTATCCGTTAGAGGATTTACTAGCGGAATGTCGGGAATATGTGGAAATGACTAGACGCCGTGTTACTTTTGAATATATTCTCCTTGCTGGCGTCAACGATTTACCAGAACACGCCACTGAATTGGCAAAACGGCTACGCGGATTTCAAAGCCATGTCAATTTAATTCCCTACAATCCCATTCAAGAAGCAGACTATAAACGTCCCAACGAAAAGCGAATTCAAGCCTTTGTTAAAGTCCTGCAACAACAAAAAATCGCTGTGAGTGTTCGTTACTCCCGTGGTTTAGAAGCTGATGCTGCTTGCGGACAACTCAGAGCTAAAAATTCATAATTTATTGTTCTATAGGCTATCAACTTCTTGACTTTCCCATATCCTTAACGCCAAATCCGACCCCTACGGAAAGGTACATTGATCTCTTCAGGTTGATATTCCTTAACCAATCTCTTCCACCAGTATCCGTAATCCTCTAGCCCGGTAGAATTGGTCAGGCGTTCTATAGCGCTTGCCTCATCAATGATCGGTATCAGAGACTGACTCCAGGAGGCATTGCATATCTTGCCGTTGTTGGGATTTCTTGTCCTGTCTTTGGTATTTTAGCTAGTGGTATATCTCAAGGAAATGAACTAAATGCCTAATCTTACCGACATCTCTGGAATTCCTGAACTTTGGAGGCGCACTCAAGGCGATACCCGCATTAAAATTGCTATTTTAGACGGTCCAAGCGACTTAGAACGCGCCTGTTTTGTTGGGGCAAAGTTTACGCAATATCAGCCCTACTGGACAAAAGATATTGAAATCAACGATGAATATTTTTATTACCTGAAATTAGCCACAGAATTTAATCAACAACAGAAAGCGAAAAAAGAAGAATCAGACTACGACAAAGATGAAGCGAAAAAAGAAGAAGAAGAATTTTTTAAGCAGTTTCCTAAACCAATTCTAGACCGCATTCTCTTATCCAGTCACGCCACCCACATTTCTAGCACTATCTTAGGTCAACACGGCACAAGAGCCCCAGGCATTGCACCCAACTGCACAGCAATCAATATCCCTATCGCCTACGATAACGACAACTTCATCTCACCTGTTAACCTCACCCACGCCATTAATACCGCTTTAAAATGGGGAGCAAACATCATCCACATCGCCGCTTGTCACCCAACGCAAACAGGTGTCACTCCAGATTTATTTGCCCGTGCTGTCAAACAATGTCAAGACAATAACATTTTAATTGTTGCACCAGGCGGCAATGATAAAGGCGAGTGTTGGTGCATTCCTGCGATTATCGGGGGTGTCCTCACCGTAGGTGCAATGCGCGATGACGGACAGCCGTTTAAATTTAGCAATTACGGCGGAGATTATCAAACTCAAGGTGTGATGGCGAATGGGGAAAATATCTTAGGCGCACAGCCAGGAACTGACGAACCCATTCGGGAAAAAGGGACAAGTTGCGCTGCACCTATTGTCACAGGTATTTCTGCTCTGCTGATGAGTGTACAGTTGCAACGGGGGGAACAACCTAATGCCGAAGCAGTTCGCACCTGCATTTTAAATAGTGCCATTCCTTGCGATCCCGAAGAAGTGGAAGAGGTGGAACGCTGTTTGCGGGGTAAGTTGAATATACCAGGGGCTTATCAGTTACTGACTGGAGAAGCGTTAATCACCCGCCCGGAAATTCATTTTCAACAGCATACAGTTACACCCAAGAGCAACAACCACCCAGAAATGAATTTCATCAGTGTTAGCGAAAGTCGTCTTTTAACGACTGAAAACCTAAATTATAGTCCGTTTCAGCAGACTTTAGCTACTCGCGAGGGAATTGATTCCCAAGCAAACGTGGCTGTAACAACCCAGCTATCCGGTGCAGCAGTTGCTACCTTCATCCCCAGTCAACCGAATGATGGCATCACCCCCTCGCAAAAGTCAAACCTCGTCTATGCTTTGGGAACGTTAGGCTACGACTTCGGCTGCGAAGCACGGCGCGACTCGTTTAAACAACTCATGCCCGGTGTAGAAATTGACGGTACAATTGTTCCCGCCAATCCTTACGATGCCTGTCAAATGGCTTCTTACTTGGAACAAAATCCGAGTGAGAGTAAATCTTTAATTTGGACACTCAACCAAGAACTGACTCCCATCTATGCAATTGACCCCAAAGGCGCATTTGCAGCTGATGTTTACGAAACTTTGCAAGCAGTATTAGCCGGACAGGTACAACCCCAAGAAAGTGAAGACTATATCGAACGGGTGAGTGTTCCCGGACGGTTAAGTGATAGAACCGTGGAATTGTTTTCTGGACAAGTCGTTCCTGTGATTACACTACCAAATATCCGAGGTATGTACGGCTGGAAAATTAACAGCCTTGTCAGTGCGGCTTTGGAAAGTGTAGCTCCCCAACAAACTGATGCTGATGATGTGGGAGTGAGGCGATCGCTCAACAGTTTCTTGCAAAGAGTATACTTTGATTTGCACAACTTAGGACAAATTTCCAAAGATAGAGCGCTGAATTTTGCTGCAACTAACGCTTTTCAAGCTGCTGACTGCTTTAGTGAAGCTGTGTCCACAGGTATGGAACTCGATAGCATTGAAGTGGAAAAAAGTCCTCTCTGTCGCCTTGATAGTGATTGTTGGGATGTGAAACTCAAGTTTTTTGACCCAGAAAATGGTCGCAGGGCTAAAAGGGTGTATCGATTTACGATTGATGTCAGTTACATTATTCCTGTCACTTTGGGCAAAGTTCGTTCTTGGTCTGTGCCGAAATAGGTTTGGTGAAAGAACGCGCTCTTCCGTTAACTCTTCATCTCAATCAATTCCGCTTTGAATTTTTCCGGGGTTGCTTTATAGCGGCGCTCAAACTCAGCACGAGTTAAGCGATCGCCACTCTCTAAGGGTGGAATAGGGATAGAACCGGAAGGCTGGTGCAACACCATAATCAACTTAAGCGAGAATGAAGGAGATAGAGTCATTTTAGCAATAGACCATTCGTGAACTGAATCCTGGCATCAAACCAAAAACGGTAGGCACAGCGGCAATCATCTGCCAAACTGTACCAAGAACCGCCCCTTACTACGTGCTTGGTCGGATGTCCTTGTTCAATCCATGCACTACCTTTAGTCGGTGCGCTATTGTAGTTCTCATGTTAGCGGTAGCAGTCAATCAAATTAAACGCTGCATCAATTTCGTCGTCCATGTTCTCAGGTTGTCCTACTTCCATCAGATGATTGTCCAAAAATTCATTCATTTCTGAAACAACAACACAATGTTGTAACTTAATACCTAAAGCATCCGCGACTTCTATCACCGTTTCAAAGTTTGCATAGTGATAGTCGTCCTGTTCGTATTCTTTTATCTGTTCTTCACTTAATTGGGTGACTTCAGCCAGGTCTTTCTCTGTTAATTTTTTAGCAATTCTCACCTTAATTAACACTTCACCAATCTCATCTATACCTAGGTTGGGAGTTGAGAGAACCAGAGAATTTTCAGGATTGTGGTTCTTCAAGTACTCATACTCTGTTATTTCTGACTGAAGATTGTTGATTTGAGCATAGTATGAATCTATCAAACCTTGCCAACCTTCAAGGTCTTTTTGCTTTTCTTCTTCATTTTGGTACAAACTCGTAATAGCTTGGTGAAATTTCTCAATCCAAGACTTAGTGACCATTAATTGATGTTCGTTCTTAATCATGATTCTTACTCTCGTAAATTGACAATTTGTAAAGCTATCAGCTATTAGCTAATAGCTATCAGCTATCAAGAAGAAAAGATATTAGTCGCGAGAGCTAATATCCCATTAAGATAAAATTACCTACAAGCTGAGTGCTGACCGCTGAGTGCTGACTGCTCAAAGCTGACCACTGAAAGCTAATTGCTTACCCTACTAACGACTGAGTTTTCCGATGCAAGGGAGGGAGAGGGATGTTACTAAAGTTGGGATATTTGGTATCAACCTGATGAGCTTTTTTAACGACCCAGCTAAATAAGTAATTGGCGAGCTTTAACTGCCTAAAAATACCTTGGGGATCGGCTAGATGGTTTGTTGGCAATTGTTGTCCCATTTCTTTAAAAACCAGACCAAGAGGCACGTTGATTTCATCTTGGAGTTTAAGATAATGGGTGAACAATGGACCGTATGCTGCAATGAGGGAGCCAACTCCACCTCTTGCTTGTCCCCATCCAATATAATACAATCCCTTATAGTCATCTAAAAAAGAGCCTGCATAACATTTGACCACTGGTCCTTCAACACGCTGAAGTTCTTTAGGTAAAAATGGATATGCTACGTAGTATCCTGTTGCACAAACGATGAGGTCAAAGGTTTCTCGACTCCCATCTACAAATTCCACTTCCCAACCGTCCAACTCACGCACTGCGGGCTTAGGAGTTATTCGTCCGTGTTTAATATAGTAAGGCACTTCATTGTTGAGGGTGGGGTGCTTGTCGAAAACCCGGTGCTTGGGTTTGGATAGACCATAATCCTCGTGCTTACCAAACGTCAGGCGAATAATTCCGTACGCCATGAGCCTTTGAAACCATTCAGGCATCCACCATTTCATTAAGTCGGCAACTGGGACACCAGCAAACGTTTTGGGGATAAACCACACCGATTCTCGCATACTCAGAACACTTTTAGTTCCCACGCGAGCTGCTTCTGCTGCTATGTCACAGGCTGAGTTTCCTCCACCAATAACCAACACTCGTTTTCCACGCAAGTGGTCGGGGTGTTTGTAGTCTTTGGAATGGATAATCTCTCCGTTAAATTCTCCCTTGAATTCAGGAAAACGTTTGCACCAGTGATGACCATTACATATCAAGACCCCTTTGTAAATTCGCTGTTCCCCATGAGCGAAAGTCACTTCCCAAAGATTATTTTCGACTGGTCGTACGTAAGTGACTGTACGATTCAGTTCGATCTGCTCGTGCAAATCAAAGCGATCGGCAAAAGCATTCAAATAGTCGCGCATATTTTTAGCGCTTGGGAAATCGGGATAATCATCGGGCATGGGGAAATGGGTAAACTGGGTAATCTTTCGTGAGGAAATAATATGCGCTGTTTCGTAAACGCCATGATACCAGTTTCCCCCGATCTTGTCACTAGCATCCACTTGATCGTAGGGAATATTAGCATCCTTCAGTGCTTGTGCCATACCCAATCCCACAAAACCAGCCCCGATAATTAGATGTTTGTCAGTGGTATCGACATTCTGAGTTCTATTGAAGCTATCCACTGCGACCTCCTTTAACTATGTTTACGAATGCATCATTAAACCAGTTCACTAACCAAGGGCAATATCGTTTATAAAGATGAGCAACTTGAGCGATCGCATCCGGAAACACGTGCAGCTTATTGTTCCGAATTCCTTGAATCGTTACACGCATCACTTTTGCTGGATCGGTGAGCAGATATTCCGGTAAGGGCTGACTATTCTTAGCCAAAGTACCATACCGTTCTGCTTGAAGAATTGGGGTACGACTAAAAAAGGGATAGACAGCTGTCACACGAACGCCGTACTCTTTCACTTCATTAAAAAGCCCTTCACTAAATCCACGCAGTCCAAATTTACTAGCTGAATAATGAGTTAATCCAGCCAGTACTGACCAGCCCGCCAGTGACGACATATTAACGATATGACCCTTTCGACGGGCAATCATATCAGCAAGGAAGAGTGTGCTCAACCGCATTGGTGCTAGTAGGTTTATTTGCATGAGTTGTTCCCATTTCTCACAAGGAACTTCGTCCATGCGACCAAACACTGCAATCCCAGCATTGTTAATCAAAATATCAATGGGAATATCCAGTGTTTTCACCTGATGATAAAGAGTTTCGCATCCTGTCCGAGTAGAGATATCTACACCGAAACAAGCCAATACATCACCAGTGGAAACTTCGCGCTGAATTCCTTCAACTCGTTCTCGTAAAACAGCTTCATCTATATCCGTTAAAATTAGCCGACTACCAGCCTCTAGCAGCTGTCGGGTTAGTTCCCGTCCAAACCCACCAGCCGCACCAGTGATAAGCACAACTGCTTCGTATAATTGAGTCATATTTTATCTCATTAAGGAATCTTAATAAAAATCTTTTTTATCTTGACAAAAAATTATATTTATAGTAATACAGTTTTCGGTTGAGTGCAATACAGACTCGAATTAAAAAACCGCAGATGTACGCAGATAAACGCAGATAAGTTATAGTTCATTCAAATGAAAAAGCTATAAGACAACTTTATAGAGTTTGTAAAAAGAACCCCAGAAACCCGGTATCTCAAAGATACCGGGTTTCTCGCTTTTTACACAGGATTGTTATAATAACAAAAATTCGGCATTTATTCTTTCCCCATACCCCTCTAAATCTGAGGAGATTTGAGCATACTCAATAGTAGTAATGACCAGGGGACTTTAATATCGGGTACTAGCCACGGATTGTTTCTCAGTACAGGTAATGCAAAAGGCACTAGGAAGCGCAGGGAACGTAGGGATACGGGACGAGAACCGTCAGAATCTGCGATTCCGTATTGTTGAGCGAGTTCGGCAACAATTTGCACGTGTCCCGTACGACGTATTACATTTGGATCGCAAGCCAGTTGAGCAATAACCCGTCCTGTGAGAATAGGAGTTTCCCAGTTATAGCGATCGCTAAAAAATGAATTCTGTTCAGTAGCATTTGTTTCTTCCATTTCAGATGCCATACGGAGAAAGCGTTCCGTACCCACAATACCGGGCCAAATAGAGACAGACGCCACGTTATGCTGCTTTAACTCCACAGCCATGTCAGCCGCCAAGCGATCGCAAGCCGATTTCCCAACACCATATGCTGCGCCAAAAATATAAGACAACCCGCCCCACGAAGAAAGAGTGCAAATCAGCCCCTGCTTGCGCTTACTCATCATCCTGGCAGCAAAAACACTACATATATAATGACTGCGAAGACCAACATTATTGATAGCATCCCAAAGACTAGGGTCACAATCCCAGAAAGGCTGACCTTGAGCATTTGCTATTGCTCGAACCCCAGAAAAAGCATTATTCACCAGCAAGTCAAGTTGTCCATCCCGTTCATCTTGGATACGCTCAAAAAGCAAACGCACCTGCTCATCGTCGCTGTGATCCACTTGAACAGGAATACAGACACCACCAGCCTTCTCAACCGCCAATTGAGTCTCACCAAGACTTCCCGATATATCATCACTCGAATCCGAACTATTGAGACTGCGACCCGTAACATACACAGTCGCACCTGCTTCACCAAGACCTATCGCAATTCCCTTCCCAAGCCCCCGTGTAGCACCTGTCACCAATACTACTTTCCCTTCAAGATTTTTCATCATCCCTCCTTTTCCCTCTTACTTGGCGCTCTTTGCGTCTTAGCGGTTTTTTTCTCTTTCAAAACTGCATGAAAATAAAGAATTATAATACACCTTTTTTATTTTCTACCTTGTAAATACACTTAATTTCTTAATAGCAAATTATCAGTAAAATTCCTCTATCAAACAGCATAACACCCGTGATAGCCTGATGAATAATCAGGGTGCCGCCGTGTCACAAATTTAACTACTACAGGCAGGTACTCAATGGCTATTGCTAGCGAAGAACAGATTAGCAAGTTTATCACTACCGAACCTCTAAAACCAGACATTGAAGCAGGCGAGCAGAAAATTTGGGATAGTATTAGGAATTCTTTTTCAGAAAGGAACTGTATTGGCTACTGGCGCTATCCAAGTTTCTTAAAAGAGAGAGAGATTCTTAAACAACCCGATATCTTGGTTGTCGATCGCGAACTAGGTTTGGTCATCATTCAGGTTTTATCAGTCACTATTGACCAAATTGTTGGTATTAATGATAATAATTGGCAATTACAAAACTTCCAGATAGCAGAAGCAAACCCTTATCAACAAGCCGAACATCACTTGCAAGCATTCATTGCAAACTGTAACAACGAACCTGCACTGTCCCAAAAAGTGACGGGACGGGCGCTCGTTGCCTTACCTTTCATGACTCAAGAACAATGGCAACAAAGAGGTTTTGACCAAATCCCTAACTGTCCCCCTTTGATTTTCCAAGACCAATTGAGCAAAGTCAGCTTGTTAGAACGCATTTGTCAAACTCATACACAAATCTCAGGGGAAAACCTAGAAGATAAAGACTGGGAATTACTACTTACTGTCATTAGTGGAACCTCTATACTCAAGCGAGAGACTTCTCGTGCAACCGTCTTGAGTGCAGAGAATACTCGTGCCAGCATCATGGCAAGACTCAGCCACAAATTCTATGATATTGATTTGCAGCAGGAACATATTGGCAAAGAAATTCCCCCTGGACCCCAGCGCATTCGGGGTATTGCAGGTTCGGGCAAAACCTTGCTGCTATGCCAAAAAGCTGCTCATATGCACCTCAAGCATCCAGATTGGGAAATCGCCATCGTCTTTTTCACCCGTTCTCTATACGCTCCAATCATTGAGCTATTGGATTGGTGGTTACGCCGTTTCAGTCATGGTGAGTTACACTATGACCCAAAAACCAACCACAAGCTGCGAGTTCTACACGCATGGGGCGCAAAGGAACATCCGGGTTTGTACAGTACTGTTTGCGAGTACCACGGTAAAAGACGCAAGACGGTTGCGGATACAAAGGAAAAACAACCGAACCGCAGTTTGGCATACTTATGCAAAAGGCTACAGGAAGAGATAACCGTTGACCCCATGTTTGATGTCATTCTGATTGATGAGGGTCAGGATTTGGTAGCCGAAGATGATTTGAAATATGAAGATAAACAAGCTATATATTGGCTGGCTTATCAAGCACTGCGACCCGTAAGTGAAGAAAACTCAGAAGAACGTCGTTTAATCTGGGCGTATGATGAAGCACAAAGCCTTGATAGTATAACAGTGCCAAAGGCGAAAGAGGTATTTGGTGAAAACTTAAGCAATATCTTGAACAAACAACCCCAATACCCAGGCGGTATCAAAAGGGCTGAAGTGATGCGTCGGTGTTACCGCACTCCCGGACCAATTCTCACAGCCGCCCACGCCATTGGTATGGGCTTGCTACGTCCAGAGGGAATGCTTGCAGGTTTAACGAATAAAGATGATTGGAATAGAATCGGCTATGAAGTCACCGGAGACTTTCGCCGCACTGGTCAGCCTATCACCGTGCATCGACCTCCTCAGTATTCACCTAATCCCATTCCCGAGGTTTGGGGTAAACCCGTGCTGGAATTTCATACTTATAGTTCTCGCCATGCAGAATTGGTGGCTTTGACAGATAATATCATGCGGAACCTGTTTGAGGATGGTTTGAATTCTAGTCGGGATATTCTGGTGGTGATTTTAGGTTCTAATTCGGAAGCGATGGAGTTAGAGAATAAAGTCGCAAGTTTTTTAATTGAACAAGATATTGATATCTATATCCCTACAGCTATGAGCTTAAATCAATTGGCTCCTCAGTGGCCCAACAATGACCCGAATAAATTTTGGCACTCTTCCGGGGTGACAGTGTCTCGCGTCAACCGCGCCAAGGGGCATGAAGCAGATATAGTGTATGTGGTTGGCTTTGATAATGTGGCTTGTCATGAAAGTGATATTAATTACCGCAACCAGTTATTTGTCGCTTTAACTAGGGCGAGGGGTTGGGCAAGTTTGAGCGGTGTGGGGAATTATCCAATGTATGATGAGATGCGGCAGGCGATCGCTTGTGGTGATACTTTCACATTTACCTACAAGCGACCCCCTAAGCGCGATATCAGTGATAAAGACGACAACGGATAAATCACGGATGTCAACTTGAAGAAACAGGGTTGAATGGGACTACAGAACCGATGCTCTAGTAGTATCGTGTTACAATTGCAATAAATTTAAGGAGGTTACATACATGGCTACCCTTTATCATGTAGATATACCTAATGAATTGTATGAACAGTTACAAGAGTTAGCTAAAGCAAAGAACAGTTCAATCAATGCCCAAGTCATCACTCTTCTACAAAATGCTTTATCTGAAGCCCAAACACAGAAAATGGCAGAACAAGAGAGATGGCAGGATGTAGCAAAACTTTTAGAGGAAAGTCGCCGCCGTCGGGAACAGCTTCCAAAAGATATTCAATGGTCTGATAGCACGACCATGATTAGAGAAGACCGCGATAGATGACAACTCTGAAGGTGTTGTACCAAGATATATGCTGAAATGCGGTAAGAGATCGCTTGTAGTGATACTTTCACATTTATCTACAAGCGGTCCCCAAAGCGCGATGTTAATGATAAAGCCGACATTCCGCACCTCCCACGGTCACAATCGGTTTTTTCAGTTTTTCATCCACGTTTATGGCTATTTTATAATGAAATATGGAAAATAAATTTTAATGAAGTCAAAAATATGACACACTCCCCATCCGAAAGAATTGTCAGACGTGGAAGAGTATTTCCAGAAATTCAATGGACAGAAGCACAAAAAGCTCAAGAAAAAGCCAGAAGACAGGCATTTTATGAGCGTTGCTGGGTGATTTTTGAGCGTTTAAAACCAGAAATACTAGATAAATACTATGGTTGGTATATTGCCATTGAACCTGATAGTGGTGATTATTTTATAGATCGGGAGCAAGAGGTAGCAAGTAAAATGGTCAGAGAAAAATATCCTAATGTGATTCATCATATTTTTGGCATTAATGAAACAGGAGTTAGTGGCAGAATATGATTGAGGGAAGATTTGGAGAAAATGGACAAATTTACTTTGAAATTGATTTAATTGGTAAGGATGGTATCAGTTTTCCTGCAGAAGCAATGTTAGATACAGGATTTACTGAATTTTTAGCTATGAACAAACAAGATGTACAAAGTCTTGATTGGTCCAAGTTTAACTGTTGCCACTCTTGCTGGGACATAGTTTGCCATAGAGACATTATTAGTGCGTTTATAAAAATATAACCTGGAATGTGCAATAATGTCAAACAATGTCCATTAAATTGTGGATTAGGAATTTACTCTTCCACCACTTCAACCAAATCTTCAATCATTACGTCTAATGCACGTGCCATTTTGAGAATGGATGTAAAGTCAACCATTGCTAGACCTGGTGCTCTTGCGTAGGCTCTCACCGAACTATAGGCTACTCCCGAACGGTCTGCCACATCCTTCAGTGTCCAACCCTTTTCATTTGCAAATTCTCTAATTTTTAGCCTAATCAGCCCCATTACTGTATTGACAAACGATTGTCTTCTATCGTTTAATATAAACTATTCGAAAAAAAGATCGCTCCACGGTTTGAAAACTGTAGGCGATCGATTCACATCGAATTACTTCATATGTTATCACCACTCCAACCAAAAAAGCTCGTTATCCGCGAATCAAAAATTGTTCACAAGTCGCCCATACTCCACCCATTGGCGCGATTTGTGACTGAAGAAGCAGTTTGTTTGATGTTTAATATTAAGTTAGAAGATATTTATGTTGTACAATGCTGGCGCTACGTGGTCTACGTTCATGCCAAAGGTCTGAGCAAGTTTGTCAGCTATGCGGATTTTCCACCTATTCTTGGAGTTCAACCACCAACCCCAGCGGAATTTCTTAAATGGCGCAAGCGCTGGCGCAAAAACAGTGACCCAACACAAAGACAGCAAGCACCCAAATGGTGGGCGAAGTTTTTCATCAATGAATTTTCCCTAGCCCTCTCAGAGTCTGTGTTATGGTGTTGGGGCAATTTGCTCTACTCAATTAAATTTGCCTTTTCAGAAACAACCTTGCGAGAACTCGGAGAGAGCTATTTGAGCGTGCTTAGTGGTTAGCCGTCAGTAGTACAACTACCAACTAACAACTATCTACTATCTACTATCACCTCACCTATTCCGCCATCTTCTTCCGAGCTCGTTCAGCACGCGCTTCCGCTGAACCCATGACATCATCCATATTTTCTAGCATTTCGCCAGGGAAATTTTCTAAAACTCTGGTAGAAAGAGCGACCCGTCCTTTTCCTTCATCCAAATCCAAAATGACAGCTTTAATCGACTGACCGACTTGAAACACTTTGTCTAAATTCTCAATAAATTTTTGGCTCACTTGCTTGATGTGAAGCAAAGCGCTCATTCCTTCCAAATCTACAAAGATACCAAAAGGTTTGATCCCAGTTACTTTTCCTTCGACCAATTGACCAAGTTCTAACTGACTAAAGTTAGCAGAACGAGCCGCTACGCGTTGCGACAGTATCAGTTTATTAGTGCTGCGATTGACTTCTAAAAAACCAGCAGTTAAGGTATGTCCTTTGAGTCCTTCTAAGTTATCTCGTTCGGTCAGGTGCGATCGCGGAATAAATCCCCGCAAACCCAAAACATCGACAGTCACACCGCCTTTATTGACATTGTTGACACGTACCTGTACCGTTTGAGAATTTTCCTGCATTTGCGTCAGTCGTTCCCAAATATTCCTAATTTCCAGTTGTCGTCGCGAAAGGGTAACTTGACCTTCTGCATCTTGGTCTCGAATAATTAAAAAATCTAGCTCTTCATTTAATGGCAGCACTTCCGACAGGTCGGTGACTGCTCTCAAAGAAGCCTCATCGCGGGGAATAAACGCTGAAGATTTGCCACCAATATCGACAAAAGCTCCATCTGAATCGAGTTGGTACACTTTCCCATGAACTACCTGTCCCTTTTGAAATTGGTAGTCGTGTTGTTCCAGTGCTTTGGCAAAATCATCCATCGTAAAAGACGAATCGGCTTTTTGAGATACTTTCGCTTCGGAATTCATGAGTTGTAAGATTAAGTTGTTATTAGCTAAATGCTAACTGCTTTCTAAAAAGGGTTAGTGGTTAGTGGTTAGTGGTTAGTGGTTAGTGGGAAACAACCAACAACTAACAACTATCTACTAACTAAAGTTGTGAAAACAGTCGTTTCACTTGCTCCCAAGCATCAGCAGCAGCTTTTGGATTATAGCTGGCGCGTTGGTCGCAGAAAAACCCGTGGTCAGCTCCATCGTAGCGAAACAAGCGATGGGAAATGTTGTATTTTTCTAACTCGGCTTGAATTTGGTTGACATGGTCGGGTGGAATGCTGGCGTCTTCGTTTCCAAAGAAGGCGTAGACAGTACCCGTAATTTCTGAGGTCCGCGTGATTGTCGGAGAACCCCCCCCTGGGGTGCGGGTGGGTATTCCTGCACCATAAAAGGATGCGGTAGCTTGGATATCTTTGAGGGTAGCGGCTAAGTAGGCGACATGACCGCCAAAGCAAAAGCCTGTGCAGCCAAAGCCGTCCTGCTTGACTTTCGGGAGAGTTTTGAGATAATCAATAGACCGTTGAATATCACTCAGTAAGTGTGGTGCAGTTGTTTGTTCCCAAGCGTATTTTCGACCAACTTCTATATCTTCTGGGGTGTAGCCCGTTTCAAAACCAGGGGCGACTCTTTGGAAAAGAGCGGGTGCAATGGCGACATAACCTTCCTTTGCTATACGTTCTGTTACGTCTCGAATGTGGGAGTTGACTCCAAAAATCTCCTGCAATACCACAACCCCTGGATATGAACCAGGTTCACTTGGCTGGGCTAGGTATGCGTCGATTTGCACATCATCTTGTGAAAGTCTAACTGTTGTGGTGTCGATTGCTCGCTCTGCCATAATAGTTTTTACCAGTGCTGTGTGACTATATATATAGATATAGTTCTGCCAGTTGGGCAAGACTACCTCCGATTAAATTATCAACCACCAGTAGCAACTGCACCAGAAATTTCCAATTGAGAAATTGAAGATATATGTAATATATTTGACAGTTAGCATTTGCAGCTGGTCATATGCAGCCACTATCATCTAGGAGATTTGGTGATGCTTCAATTCCGTATTCAGCCAGACAGTGAAATACCCGCATCCACCCAGCTGTATAACCAAATTAGCTTTGCGATCGCATCTCGCCAGTATCCACCTGGATACAAATTACCGAGCACAAGAGCGCTGGCAATGCAGACGGGGTTACACCGCAATACAATTAGTAAAGTTTACCGTCAATTAGAAGACGATGGATTAGTAGAAAGCCTTGCAGGTTCGGGGATTTACGTCCGCGCCCAAGGTCATGAAGGTGGTAGTAGGCTGCAATCGCCAATTCTCAAACAGTATCCGCAAGCAGACAAAGTTGTACAGCAAGCATTAGACGAGTTGCTTTCTCAAGGTTGCTCCCTCGGTCAAGCCCGAGAACTCTTTTTAGCAGAAGTTGATTGGCGCTTGCGTTGTAGTGCGCGAGTGCTAGTTGCGGTTCCAGCGCAAGACATTGGTGTGGGAGAAATGATGGTTTATGAATTAGAACAAGCTCTCGAAATTCCCATACAGTTAGTCGTGATGGAAGAACTAGCTGCGGTGTTGGACCAAACCTCTTCTGCGACAGTTGTCACCAGTCGGTATTTTATTGGAGATGTAGAAGTTATTGCAGCACCTAAATCAGTACGCGTAATTCCCCTTGATATCCATGACTACAGCAAAGAGTTCAACCAGTTTAAAACATTACCAAAAGATAGCTGTCTTGGTATTGTCAGTCTCAGTGCTGGAATTCTCAGAGCATTAGAATTTATCCTTCACGGTCTGCGGGGGGACGAAATACTTTTGATGACAGCACAGCCAAAAGATGCTTACAGACTTCAAGCAATGGTCAAGCGAGCACAGGTCATTTTTTGCACCGACCCGGTTAGCTTTTCAACAGCACAAGCAGCTATGCACGCTGCTATGGACGACATTATTCGTCCACCCAAGCTTATGTGTGGAGAAAATTACATTGGCGCGAATTCCATTAATTTGCTAAAACGAGAACTGGGCTTGAGTTGATATTTTTCGTTTTACGCCTACTCATAAGAAATACAATTCGGTTCAAGGTAAAAGATTAAGGGAGAAAAAGCAAAAGGGTGCAGGGGGTAACGCCCCCTACATAATTTTTTTTCCTTGTCCGAACCGTATTTCTTATGAGACGACAAAGAAAATTAAAACAATGCTTATCGGTTTTAACTAAAAGCAATTGACAAAGAACTAGTAAGAATCAAAATCAAAGACAACGGCAACGATAGTGTAGGGTGTGAGGTATAGGCACGGAAACGGAGTATTGTGCTAAAAAGATGAATATGGCTACATTTGATGCGGTCAAAAGCATTTAAACATAAAGACCCGCATCAAAATTTATTTTGAGGAAAGCTAATATGGCAATTCCAACAACACAGGGCAAATCTACTACTTTTCGTGACAACAGACGCACTCAAACTCGGATTTCAGTTCGTATCCCCGAACAGATGCATGAGAAACCAGTCATTTCAAAACTGATCTCTCATAGCGGGGTCACAATCAATATAGCAGCAGCCCAGCTGGCAGGAGACGCACCGCAACATGGGTGCTTTGATTTAGAACTAAGAGGAACTGTTTTCCAGATTGCAAGCGCTTTAACCTACCTTGATGAACTGAATTTAGAAATCAAACACCAACCCCCCACAGAAGAAGACGGTTGGTAATAAGCTATCAGCGTTCAGCTTTTCAGTTTAGAGTGGCTATTTTTAGCTATGCATATCCCAAGCAGGGTTCAATAGCCAGTGAAATAGCTCAATGCTGAATGCTGAACGCTGAAAGCTGATAACTTTCTTACGCCATTTGATTTTCAATAGCCCATCGCGCAAGTTCTGTGCGATTGTGGAGATTGGTTTTACCCAACATATTGGACACGTGGCTTTCTACCGTGCGTTGGCTGACATTTAATTCCTCAGCGATTTCGCGGTTAGCTAAGCCACGAGCCACAAATTGTACAACCTTCAGCTCTGTTGGGGTCAACTGCACATCGAAGGGAACTTGAATGCGAGAACCATTTTCCCCGCCTTTTGCTTGGTGTTCTTTCCAGCGAATGGTCTGCTTAAGGGAGGATTCTACCTGTGCTACCAATTCTTCTGGCTCAAAAGGCTTAACCATGTAGACATCAGCACCTTTATTCAGACCTTTTACTCGGTCGGCGCTTTGTCCCTTAGCTGAAAGGAAGAGAACGGGAATCCAGCTAGTACGTTCGTTTTGCCGGACTTGTTCTACAAAAGTGTACCCGTCCATCTCGGGCATCATCACATCGCAAATGATCATGTCTGGAATATCCTGCTCCAAAATTTCCAGAGCTTCGCGACCATTTTCGGCAGTGATGACTTCATAACCCCGGAATTCCAAGTAATCCTTCACCAGCAAAATGAGGTTGGGGTCATCATCAATAAGTAGAAGTCGTTTGTGATCTTTCATGCTGGGTTCTTTCATAGCAGTGGCACTTGTCGCGCTTAATCCATCAAGGTCTTGAATAGTTTTCCTATCTGGTGGATTATGGAGGTGTTGTACTTTTTCCTACCTAACTTGCCTTGGTTTCGTGGAAGTCTCAAAAGTGGCAGTCACCTTCAAGAAACTACTCTATCAATGGCAAAAGTCCAGTAAGGATACGTAGAGCAGTAGTAATCATAATGCGTTATTATATATCGCTTTGAAAGCTACGGGCTAAAAAACACCGAATAAATAATAATTGTTGAGGATAACAATTAAGTGTGATTTCCAAGATGCTCCCGGAAAATAACTAACCCGTACTTTCATTGACTGATTACTCCGCCATATCCCTAAGGATGTTAAGCGTCCATCAGATGTTCGTAAGGAACTAGAGAAGTATATGGCAAAGAATGGGTTAAAAATGCATATTTTTCTACCACCTTCTTGCCTCATATGTGTTCTTGTATAGTCCGCACAATTACGACCTAGGTTGTTGTGTGATACAACATACCTCCGGGTAATCCTCTATTATCAGTCTAAAACAAAAAACGTGCAAGCTATTAATTTTGCCTCTACTGCAGTGTTTAGAACCGCTCCGATTACCATAACGTAGAGATGTGAGGCTGTGATTTGACTGTTTTAAAGTTTCTAGAGGATTACACTGGGCATGATTCGCTGGTGGTGGTTTTGTGATTTTCGGTCTTGGAGTGTAGGACGTGAACACTTGATTAATACTCAATTTGACGCTCCTGATTACTGTTCTATACCAATTTCCCAGCTTTGCAAACCAAATTGCCCATATACCAATATTCGCTATCTACGGAAAAAAACCAGACAGTTACGACAAATTGAGTATTAGTACCTAAGTAAGGGTGTAGGGGTGTAGGGGTATGGGGGAAAGAAATAATTCTTTTTCCCTCTCCCTGCTCCCTGCCCCCTAGCTTCTGCCC
>JAWQFQ010000007.1:0-97233 GCA_035967975.1 Scytonema sp. PMC 1070.18 | reverse complement strand
AGGGAGGGAGGGAGAAAGCTCCCTTGCCTACACCCTTACCCCCTACACCCTTTCTTACTAACAACTGTTACAGTCTATGACGCAATCGCAATATGATCCTAGAAGCGGTGATAGTATGCCGTAAAAACTGTTGAGAGACAACTTTATGGCAGAGACACTTTCTGGAAATATTCCCGTATTTGGTGGCAGCACTGGCGGTTTGCTAAAAAAGGCAGAAGTGGAAGAAAAGTACGCGATGACTTGGACTAGCCCCAAGCAGCAGGCTTTTGAAATGCCTACAGGTGGTACTGCTATCATGCAGCAAGGTGAGAACCTGTTGTATTTGGCTCGCAAAGAATATGGCATTTATCTGGGCGGTCAGGTACTCCGGAAAATGAAAATCACAGACTACAAGCTTTACCGAATTTATCCTAACGGAGAAATTCAGTACATTCATCCGGCTGATGGTGTCTTCCCAGAAAAAGTCAACCAAGGTCGCGAAAAAGTACGCTATGTTGACCGTAGAATTGGAGCCAACCCCAACCCCGCTCAACTTAAGTTCAGTGGTACTGCTACCTATGATGCTCCATAGTTAATTGTTATTGGTTAGTTGTTGGTTGTTAGTAGCAATAGCAACTAACCACTAACGACTAACCATTAACAACAGATAAAATGGATAAAAGCTCTTGAGTAGAGTGAAAAAATGTCTTATCCATTTCCGGGAATGAATCCCTACTTAGAAAATCCTGCATTATGGCAGAAAGTTCATAAGCGGTTGATAGTCGCGATCGCAGATTCCCTATCTCCTCAACTGCGTCCTAAATATATAGTAGAGATTGAAGAACGGGTATATCAAACAACTAGAGAGGATGCACTTTTGGTAGGTATTCCAGATGTTGCCGTACAACGTCAGCAAAACACAACTCATTTGGAAACAACTAATGTTAAAGTTGCATCACCCCCAGCCCAAGCTATAACAGTGACAGTTCCTATGCCCGAAACCGTGAGAGAAAGTTATTTAGAAGTTAGAGAGGTGACGACACGGGAAGTGGTAACAGTGATTGAGTTACTTTCACCTAAAAATAAACGTGCAGGAGAAGGACGTAGGGCATACGAGAAAAAGCGTCAGCGTGTCTTAGGAAGTTTTACGAATTTAGTTGAAATAGATTTGCTGCGGGATGGTAAGCCATTACCGATTTTATATAATGACATTCAAAGCGATTATCGAATTTTAGTCAGTCGGGAAGAACATCGTCCTAAAGCCGATTTATATGCCTTTAATTTGCCAAATCCAATTCCTTCATTTTCGTTACCATTGCGTTCAGAAGATATTGAACCATTTATAGATTTACAAACATTATTACGTGAATTGTATGACCGGGCTAGTTATGATTTAGTCATAGATTACAGGCAAGAAGCAGTACCAGCACTAAAGGAAGTCAATGCAGCTTGGAATGATAATTGGTTGCGACAACAACAGCTTCGTTGAGTCTGTCTAGCTACAAAGCCGAATCAAAAATTTGCTGGGCTGTCAAGTTAAGTTGAGGAAAAGTGGGGGATACGATGGGAGTTTTGCCTCTAAACAATGTCATTTGGTATTCCCTCTTGACTAACTGACATATAAAAATGGCAGGTTCCTTAGGATCGCCGATAAAGTTTCGCCCTCCCAACGCCGCATAATCCACAATCCAGTACTCAGGAATACCCATCTCTTCATAATCGGCGAACTTTTTATGGTAATCATCTCGCCAATTCGTACTAACAACTTCGACTACTAACGGAATAGATGCTGCTTGGGAAACGGTGGACTCTTTCTCCCATAGTGGTTCATTTAGGAGATTGTCACGATTTATTAATAAAATATCTGGAGAGTAGCCTGACTCCAACTGCGGTTTAACTAGTGCTGTTTTGGGAATGTGGTAGGGTAGGTTAAATCGGTCAAACTCTACAGTTATTTTACGTGCTAAGAATCCAACAACATTCTCATGCCTCCCTGTTGGTTGAGCCATCTCGACAATTACTCCATTATGCAATTCATAGCGTCCGCCCTCTGGACGCCATGCTGTGAATTCTTCAAAAGTGACTAGTTTGGATGAGATTGGTGCAGTAGTCATGACTTGAGAAGTAGAGAATAGCAGGATTGTACTGGTACTATCTCAATACTATACTGGGCAAAGGCTGATGCTAGCCATTAGCCATCAGCCATTAACCATTAGCTTAAGCAATACTTAAATTTACTCTGACAGTCATATCGTTGTAATCGCGATCGCCGCCATTAGCTAAATCCTCAAAGCCAAAGGTATTATTCCCCAGCAAGCGAACATGGTCAACCTGACCTGGGTTAGCTCCCAAGAAGGAAAAGTAAACTGCAGGGTCATTATTTGAATTTCCATCTAAAATTTCCTCTGCTGTGCCATTAGCAATCATGAATGGTGCCAAGATTGAACCAGGGTTGAGATTAGCAGTGAATGTAGCAGTACTTTGGTTGCTCACTGTCAAGTCAATTCCTGGGATACGTCCCCGTACCGCAGCTTGAGCATAACCAGCGTCACCAGGACGTAAATCTACAGTTCCATTACCATCGGTATCAATACCACCATTCACATCAGTCACTTGATAGAAGCCAATCAAATTGTCAAAGACGGCTTCTCTGTTTAAGACAAACTCTGCTTTAACCTGGGTTGATACACCACGTAAATCAATGAGTTCTCCAGAAGGATTTCCCTGAGTACCAGCACCTAAAGGTAACTGCTGATTTGTAGCCTTAACCCTCACAACTAGATCCTGAAAACCAGAAGCGCCGATGTTTGATGCATCATTCCAAGCCAGTGTATACTCACCATTACCTAAGTCTGTTACTTTTTGAGTTGAGGAGTTGGGAAAGACTACATTGTTCAACGAGGTTGACCCAGCTTGCACAGAATCAATACTACTATTATCGACCAAGAAAAATTGCAAGCGAGCCCCTGAGTTAAATTCAAGTAGACGTGTAAAGTCAGTATTCAACCCATTAGGAACATCAGCAATGACGGAGAAAATGACGTTGGCTCTTGAAAGTGCAGCTTGGGCATAATTATCTGAGCCAGGAGTGATACCATTAATACTTCCTTGGTCATCGTCAACAACAAATACTCCTAGTTCATTGACCCGATTAGAATTACGTCCGACGAAAGTGACTTCAAGTTTTGGTTCGTCGCTATTAGAAGTACTTTGCAACTGGAAAAGATTGTTAGCTCCTAGTCTAAGAACAGGAAGATTATTACCAGGGCTGTTCCCAAGGATGTTGTCAGGGTTGTTACCAGAATTAACAGTGATTGCAGCGATATCAATTGCACTACTAAAGGCAGTTGCACCACCGTTGACCGTGGTATCTGCACTACTACCGTTGATACCACTGGTTTGGTCCCAAGCACGGAAGGTGAGTGCATCATTGACAGTACCAGCAAAGTTAGAATTAGGCTGGAAGTAAATGCGGGTATTGGGATTAGCCGCTAGTAGGCGAGCGTTAGCATCAGATACAGCTCCCAAAGGCACCCAGTTCACGCCGTTATCAACACTGTAAAAGAAACTACCGTTGGTTGTATTAGCACCAGTGATAGCAACACCCGTAATTGTACTGCCATCGGAATCGGTGACATTACCATTAACACCAATGCTCACTAAAGAGGAAACAAGGGTACCAACTGCTCCTACAGGTGCGCCAACATTATTATTAACAGCAGTAAGTATGACGTTAGTATCAAGGAGGATGGGAGCATCATTGACACCATTAACGGTAATTGTGACAGTGTCAATTGTACTGCTAAAGGCTGTTGCACCACCGTTAACAGTGGTGTCTACAATGCTGCCATTGGTACTACTAGTTTGGTCCCAAGCGCGGAAAGTCAATGCATCGTTGAGAGTCCCAGCAAAGTTGGGATTGGGCTGGAAGTAAATGCGGGTGTTAGAGTCTGCAGCCAACACACGAGCATTAGTATTGGATACAGACCCCAAGGCAGACCAGTTCAAGCCGTTGTCAGTACTGTAGAAGAAACTACCGTTGGTGGTGTTAGCACCTGTAATAGCAATACCTGTGACTGCGTTTGTGTCCGGGTCGGTGATGTTAGTCCCAATCCTAACTAAAGAGGAAACGAGGGTACCAACTTCCCCTACAGGTGCGCCTGGATTTTCATTAATACTCAAGAACAGGTTTGTATCACTGAGGATAGGAGCATTGTTACCAGAATTAACAGTGATTGCAGCGATATCAATTGCACTACTAAAGGCAGTTGCACCACCGTTGACCGTGGTATCTGCACTACTACCGTTGATACCACTGGTTTGGTCCCAAGCACGGAAGGTGAGTGCATCATTGACAGTACCAGCAAAGTTAGAATTAGGCTGGAAGTAAATGCGGGTATTGGGATTAGCCGCTAGTAGGCGAGCGTTAGCATCAGATACAGCTCCCAAAGGCACCCAGTTCACGCCGTTATCAACACTGTAAAAGAAACTACCGTTGGTTGTATTAGCACCAGTGATAGCAACACCCGTAATTGTACTGCCATCGGAATCGGTGACATTACCATTAACACCAATGCTCACTAAAGAGGAAACAAGGGTACCAACTGCTCCTACAGGTGCGCCAACATTATTATTAACAGCAGTAAGTATGACGTTAGTATCAAGGAGGATGGGAGCATCATTGACACCATTAACGGTAATTGTGACAGTGTCAATTGTACTGCTAAAGGCTGTTGCACCACCGTTAACAGTGGTGTCTACAATGCTGCCATTGGTACTACTAGTTTGGTCCCAAGCGCGGAAAGTCAATGCATCGTTGAGAGTCCCAGCAAAGTTGGGATTGGGCTGGAAGTAAATGCGGGTGTTAGAGTCTGCAGCCAACACACGAGCATTAGTATTGGATACAGACCCCAAGGCAGACCAGTTCAAGCCGTTGTCAGTACTGTAGAAGAAACTACCGTTGGTGGTGTTAGCACCTGTAATAGCAATACCTGTGACTGCGTTTGTGTCCGGGTCGGTGATGTTAGTCCCAATCCTAACTAAAGAGGAAACGAGGGTACCAACTTCCCCTACAGGTGCGCCTGGATTTTCATTAATACTCAAGAACAGGTTTGTATCGCTGAGAATAGGAGCATTATTACCAGGATTAATGGTAATTGTGAGAGTATTAGTCGCACTACTGAAAGCGCTAGTGGTAACGTCAACGGTAGGGTCTGTCGTATCTGCTGTGCTACCGTTGGTACCAATGTTTTGGTCCCATGCACGGAAAGTTAAAATATTGTTGATGGTACCATTAGAGTCTGAATTTGGCAGGAAGTAAATGCGGGCATTAGCTGTTAATAGACGAGCATTGTTATCAGATACCAATCCTAAAGGTATCCAGTTACTACCGTTGTCAGTGCTGTAGAACCAAATGCCGTTGGTCGTGTCAGCATTTGTAATGGCAATACCTGTAACTGCATTAACGTCTGGATCGATGACGTTGTCACTAAGGCGGACTAAGGAAGAAACGAGAGTACCGACTGCTCCTATAGGTACACCTATATTATTATTGATGGGTGTGAGAGTGACTTCAGCTTCACTGAGAGTAGGAGCATCATTAACAGAATTAACGGTAATAACAGCATTAGCAGTCGTAGAGCTAAAAGCAGTAGCACCACCACTGACGGTAGTGTCTGCAATCATGCCATTGTTATTATCATTCTCAAGAGTGTTGGTTTGATCCCAAGCACGAAAGGTTAATGCAGGGTTAACAGAACCATTAAAGTTAGCACTGGGCTGGAAATAAATGCGTGTGATGGGGTCAGCCGTCAACAGTCGAGCATTGGTATTAGATACAGACCCTAAAAGTTCCCAACTATTGCCATCATTAATACTGTAAAACCAAACGCCGTTGGTATTGTTACTACCTGTGATGGCAATACCTGTAACTGCATTATTGTCTGGATCGGTGACATTAGCACCAACTTCAAGACTGACTAGGCTGGAAATGAGCGTACCAACTGCCCCTTCAGGGTCTCCTGGTTCTTCATCAATAGCAGGTAAAATAACGTTAGCGTTATTGAGAATAGGAGCATTGTTGACAGCATTAACGGTGATTGCGGCAACATCAGTCTCAGTACTAAAAGCAGTAGTACCACTGTTGAAAATCGTATCTGCAGTGCCGCCATTAGTGCCACTACCAACAGTTTGGTCCCAAGCACGGAAGGTCAGGATATCATCAACGGTACCACTGAAGCTGGCATTCGGCTGAAAGTAAATGCGAGTAATAGCATCAGATGCTAATAGACGAGCATTGTTATCGGATACAGGTTCCAAAGCTGTCCAAGTAACACCATTGTTAATGGTGTAGAACAAATTGCCGTTATTCGTATTAGCACCTGTAATAGCAATACCTGTAACATTGCTGTCTGGATCGATGACGTTATCACCAAGGGTGACTATAGAAAAAATGGGCGTACCAACAGATCCTACTGGTTGACCTGCATTGTTATTGATTGGGTTTAAAATAACTTCGATATCATTGAGAATAGGAGCAATAAGTACAGATGGATATACTGTTATAACCTCAGGGGCAAATGCCAGTAGTTGATTTGAAATCTTGCCAACACTGACTTCTAAGTTCCAATTACCCCCTAAAACAGCGTTACCAGTTAGGTTAGCAGAGGCTGCTATATTTGCTCCCGTTAGATCGTGTAACTTAGTAATAAATTCTCCGCCAGCATCACCTGCAGCCACACAGCATCCATATACAAAGAGAGCGGGCAACTGAGAGAACGAACAATAGGAGTCTGGTGAAAACCAACTTTTTAGCTGATTTGTGTAAAATTTGAGAGTATTGAGGCTAAGTTCAGTATTACCTAGGTAGAGGGTTCCTGGAGAGCCGTGGGAGACAATATGGACATTTTCTACTCCACGATGCTGAGACAGTACCTGAGTAATTTGTGCTACTCCATCTTGATTGGGGTCAAGGACAATAGCTTTGATATCAGCTACAAGATGGTCCAGTAAAATTTCGTAGTTATTTACAGATGAATCAATAAAAACAATTCCTGTCATCTTCATAGCTGCTGTACAAAACAGTATTACGTTTACATCTAGAAGTTCTCAGAAATACAGATAACACCACAATAGGATTCACTTTTGACGTAATCATATAGACTTTTTGTCAAAGTCATCTTACGCATAATTAACATAGGGAAACAGTTATACCTGCCCTGATTAGGGCTATCTAACACAAAATCTGAACTTTAGGCTATGAGTATCCTGTTAGTGTAATCATCTGTTGTTTTACTTCTGTACTTCTAGTTAGAAATACAGAGTAGTCTTGTACAACCAGGACATAGATACTGAGCTTTATTAAAAAAACACATATGTAAAGAATAATTTTTTGTAAACACCAACACAAAAGTCGTGGTAATTACTTGTGTATAATTCTTTATGGTTATCCTATTTAATGTATGAAAATTGCGAAGCATCAGAAACCCGGTATCTTAAAGATACCGGGTTTCTCGCCTTTCACGAATCATTTAAGATGACTACAATAATAAAAATTGAATAGAAACAATATCTGCTTGTGTCTAAAACTCTACCAAGCTGCTCTCTGCTATATCAAGCACATAACCATCTTGAAGATGCACCATAGCCCGTCTCTAAAACTTTTGTATTTTTCTGTGCGTCTTTGTGCCTTTGCGTGAGTATAAATCTGTCTAATTTTTACTGCTTCCACCACCCGTAACCTTAAGACTATAGAAATATACACTACCAACAACAACTAAAAATACAATATATCCTAGTGCTTGTAAAACATAAAGATGCTCAGTGTAGCCAAACAAAGCATTAAGAATAACACCAGGAAATTCTTGGTCGGGTAAGATATTGGAAGTATCCCAAACCATTGGTCCGAGAATACAAGAATGGATTTTTGTAAACCGTTCGTAATAAAAACATAAACTTTCTGAGGCACGGTTGCTAAGCGCAAGAGTCGCAACAGCTTGGTCAAACTTACTGAAAGCTGTCATAACCAATCCAGCTACAATCAACACCAATAAAACACCCATAACCTGAAAAAATTGACGGATATTAATTTTAATACCCCATTTAAATAAGAGCACACCTATCCCAACAGCGGCGGAAATACCAGCAAGAGCGCCAATAGCAGGAACAAACCCTTGTTGAAAATTAGCGGCGACAAACAGAACAGTTTCAAAACCTTCGCGTACAATGGCAACAAATATGAGAGTAAAAACTCCCCAACCAGCATTGGAGTTTTGTTTTAAAGCATATGTTACTGCACCTTCAACATGAGCTTTCATCAATCTGGCTTGTTTAGTCATCCAAATGAGCATCCAACTCAGCATAATAATTGCTAACACGCTAAAAATACCTTCCAGTAGTGGCTCAACTACGGAGGAGTATTGAGGATTTAATGCACTGACGACTTGAATCATCCAAGTGAATAAATAACCTATCAGCGCACTAACAGCTATCCCAACGCCGACACCAGCATATACCCACCATTTGAGGCGGGATTGTTTAGCTTTTTTTAGCAAAGCCAATACAATACCAACGACAAGGGCGGCTTCTACTCCTTCTCGAAGGGTAATGACAAATGTAGGTAAAGCAGTACTAAGGTTCATTTTTTTGGGTGTAGGGTGTGGGGTGTAGGGTGTGGGGGAGTAGGAGTGCAGGGGTGCAGGGGTGCAGGAGACATACAAATTCTGGGCTTTTTTACAAAATCTAATAGTATTTAGCCCTACACCCGACACCCTACCCCCTACACCCCTGAATTCTTGCTATCTTTGTGCTTGAGTGCTGGAACTATTAATCACTTTTTGAGAATTTTGCTCGATCGCCTTGACCAATGCAGTCACGTCATCAGGGGTTTTGACTGGTGCAGCTGGTGGAATTGCAGAGGGCCAAACTTTGACTAATTCTGCCATACTGGTTTCTATCTCTTTGTGTTCTTGAGGATATTCTTTTGCCATTTGGCTAGAAATCCCTTGGTACAGTTCATTGGCGTAGTTAACAAATCCACGGGAATCTTGATACTCGATTTCTGCAGAGATTTTACCGTCTGCGATCGCCGCACCATATTCTGAGTTGGCTGCATCAAGCAACCCATTCATAACCTGAAGGACAAATCGAGGTTGCGTACGTTCATTTGCAGGTAAAGCTGCGATCGCTCCATCAATAGATTGTACGGAAGAGGTAAAGTCAGTTTTTACTTTAGCGTCTTTAGGTCTGGCTTTTACCAAATCTTGTAGACTTATCAAACTCGTCTTGAATTCTTTAACTTTGCGTTCATTCAATTGGTCTTCTACATCCACATAAATTTCTTCAACGGGATGTCCGATATGGGGTTCTGCTTGCTTGGGCTGATTTTGATCTAGTAGTTCTTTCGCGACTAAAAGATGTCCTTTCATTAACCCCAGTTTGGTCATGTAATCAACATCTTTTGCTTCACCTGTGAGGGCTATTTCTTGAACAGTCACCTGGTCTTTGATTTGGTCAAATTGTTCTTGGGTGACGACTTTCTTCGCCACTAAATCCTCTGGGCTACTATAAGGGCGGCTTGCTTGAATTTTATGTGATAGTGCAGGAACTCCCAACTGCGCCTCAAACTTATCCAATTCTGACAAGATCGCGGTGTTGATGTTAATCTGCTTTTTGCTACCATGTCCGGTGTGGCTAACTGTCTCAGTTGTTTGGGAGCTAGTGTTAGCAGATGGTGCAGATGGACTTTCTGCGGTTTGCGTACCGTTACAGGAACTTAATGCGACGATTGCGGCGGCTGCAGCTGCTAAAAACACATATCTACTTTTTATCATTGTTAAAAACGGGGGGGTCAGGGTTTAGGGGTATGGGGGAGGAGATTTTTATGGTTTGTTAGGGTTAGGTTCTTATAAACACGGGTCATAGCACCTTTAAATATGAGTTTTTGGTAGAGAAAATATCTTCATTAAACATTTAAGTCTGTTGTCTCTCTCCATAAATGAGACTTTTTGTCAACTGATTAGAAATTATTTCATCTTTATTTAAAGAATTGATAACAGGAGATAATGGCTTATTAATAATTTTATTAAACAGACTTGCGATCGCTCACAACATCAAATAAACCCATACATCCGTTTTCTGCAATGTCGTCTTGATGGGGGTGAAACATATACTTACCAGGATAGCGAAAGGCAAATTCCAAGATATGCCTTTCTGCTACCCCCATTGTGATAACGTCCGTTTTCTCACTGGGAGTCAAACTCATTCCAGAACGATAGACATCAAAGAAGTTAGCATGAAGGTGAAAGGTTACAGCTGGATCGAATTCAATAATATTAAGGACATACAGGCGGATTAACTGATTTTGGTAAATAGAGATAGGGTTGTCCATGAAATAGTGAGGTAGACCGTTGAAAGCATAATATTCGTTTTTTTTATCATCATTTGTGTCGTATCCAGCCATCACCAGGACTATTTCATCAGCGGGCGGACGGGGAGTCGGTGGATCGATAATAAACATTCCATACAGTCCCTTAGCAATATGACGGGTCACAGGTTCAACATGACAGTGGTAAAGGTGAACGCCATAGGGTTCAGCATCAAATTCATATATAGTTGCTGTCCCGTGGCGAACTGGACGAACACCATCCACTTCTGCAGGGTGGGTACCGTGAAAATGCAAAGAATGGGAATGTCCGGCTTGGTTGTAGAATAAGACTCGTACGCGATCGCCCTGTTGTGCCCTTAGTGTTGGTCCTGGTATGCGACCATTCAAATCCCAGATGTTGTAAGAGACAGCACTATTTAACTGGATTGTGGAAGTCCCCGCAGTCAACTGAAATTCTCGGATAGTGCGTCCATTTTCCCGCTTCACCGTGCCATAGTCAAATTCTCGTACCATTCTCATTGGGTTAGCCACCCCAGAAGTTGCTTTTACCTCCATCACTGGCACTCTAACATTAGACCTGGTTTGTCCATTCAACTGGTGCCACAGTACTCCCGCACCAGTTAATCCAGTTCCCAATAAGCCTAGCTTCAGCAACCGACGGCGGCTCCAAAGCTTTTCTTTTTCCAATACAAAGTGGTTGGGCATGGCATTAACAATGGCTAACTAGAGTAGAATGCACAAAAGTTGCTAATTTTTTTCAATTAGAGACAACCGTATGTAATATACATAAATATATAGTTGTTGTCAATAATTCTCAATGAAATTGGCTAGCTTAACAGTGACACTCCCAAACCGCGCCTGAGATGACTTATTGAAAAAACCCACTAAACCCAAATATGCGTATCAAATACAATCATTGCAAAACTTTCCCATCTTCTAAACCGACAGGTTCTGTTGGGTCAACATAACGGACTACTTACCCTCGTAGAGGATAAAGATTTGTTTCTGGTTGACTAAGTGATACTTCTTAAAGCCGTGGAGTTGAATCTGTAAGAATAATTACCTCAACAGCATTTCATACATGAAAAGGTAAGCTCCGCCGCAGCATCAAAGTTCCATCCTCATATAAAGCAGCTTCTACTTTGTGAGTGCTTATCTTGCAACTCGTATTTTCTAATGGAGAGATATGTAATACTTAACTACCCACTACCTTTTCTGAATTTTCATTAACTATCACAGGCGGAATTTGCGCGAAAATAGCAGACTGCAAAAGTTCAGGAAGTCGTTTCCAAGCTACAGCACCTTTACGACTTTTGATATACAATTGCATAAATTCTAGTAATGCTGCTGTACTTTCTTCAGGGAGAAGCTTGACAAATAGATAGGTGGGTTTGTTTTGGCTTGATATAGATACAACACACCCTTGACTGCAAGCCCACAAGCACTCAACGGGTTTAATTTCAAGTTGCTCAGATCGAATTTTATCGCTACATAAACTGTTTATTTTGTCAAGTAAAATAGTGCCATCGACAGGTTTATTTTTTGGTCTTTCTTCAGAAGAACGGTGGCAAGATTTGCAGACAAAGATAGTGTGTTTTGCTATAGAGTTAGAGTGTGTTGACGAGGGATTTGTCAAACTCTTCAATGACTCGATAAACACCAATAATTTCTTCAACATTTCAATCTACTTTCTAAACTTGGTTATTCTATACAGACTTCAAAAAACCTTACGCTCTTCCAAATGAGCCAGGACTTCCTGACGTTCGCGCCAAACTGGACGCAACTGCTGACGAGTAAACATCTGCAACTGATCCCCGACATGAGGTGACCCTGGTTGAGTTGCATTACCATAACTAGTCAACGCCATCGCCCGTACTGGGTTAGAAAACTCAACAGCAGCGACAAATGAATCACCCGCAACCCCTTGAAAGCGTCCTTCTGATGCGGGAGCAAAATTGACGACGCGGAAAATACCGAGACCGTCATCACCACCATTCGCAGGTAAATCTTTATTGCTGACAACGAGTCGGAAAACGTTTCCCCACTCAACATTTAGCGCCCCGTACGCCTTTTGTACCTTGGCGGCTGCTGTTTCTAAAGCTGCGACTGCATTTTTGGGGTCGGCTAAGCCATCTGGGGTGGTACGTGGAGAGTTTTCACTCCAAGGTTGGCTAAATGCTTTGTCGAAATCCATCTCTTCTACCCAAGCAGCAAATAGCACTGCACCTTTGCTATCTGCATTCGCTTGACGATCCCAGCTTTCTAGCACATCAGCCGCTCGGAGTGCTAATTCACTTCCTTGCTTTCGTGCAGCGGGAATTAAATCATCTAAAAGGCGATCGGCTAATTCCATACGGGTCGAGTGCTTGTATTTTATCATTTCATCAAAAGAGATTTTGTCGTCCTCTGCTAACATTCTGACAGAACGCTGAGAGCGGAAACCCATGAAGCGTGGTGCCATGTAAGATGGGTATTTATCTGGATTGATGGCGGTCGGAAAGGTGGTTGTCCAAGGTGGGTCGTTAGTATTTTGCAACCAACCACTGGGTGGATCAATAATTCGTGGTAGGTCTTTATAAGGGTGAATTTTTGTCCATAATGTGCTTGAGGTGTCTCCTGGAACAATATTTTGCCAGTATTCAAAGTCTCCTTTTTTCCGAACGGGGACATTAGCGTTGAAAAGGTGCATGATATGCCCGTCTTTGTCTGCATACATGACAGTAAACATTGGAAGTTGTAGGCTTTGAAGGGCGGTTTCAAATTGTTTGAAATTTGTTGCTCGCGCCATGTCCCACCACTGCTGGAAGACATTGGGTTTGTCTAAACCCACAACACGCAGGGCTATGGCTTGACCGTCTTTCTCTGAAACGACGGGTCCGTGAATAGAATGTTTGACAATTAAGGGTTGGTCACGTAAGGAACCGTTTTTTTGTTTGACTTTTAAGGAAAGGGTTTTTGTTTCAAAAGGACGGACTTTATTATCGAAGCGGTAACCATTGTTAGCAAGGGTTAGTTTGTAAGCATCCCAACCATCTTGAGTGTTGACGGTGTGAGTCCATCCTAAATTATCGTTGAAGGCGATCGCCAACACGGGAATACCAACGAGGCTAGCTCCGTAAGCATTGATATTGGGAGCGGTTATCTGGGCTTCATACCACAAGAATAAATCTGACCAAGGCAAATGGGGGTTTGCTAACAGCATTGCTTTGCCAGTTTCAGAGTGCGTTGGTGCGATCGCCCAACCGTTTGAGCCTTTGGGATAACTGGACAAATTGAAGTTAGCGAGGTTTGAGCAGGGTGTGGAGTGTGGAGTGTGGGGTGTGAGGGAAGGGTTTTTTTGATGACAATTTTGAGTTGTTAAGGTATCTGTAAGACCTGCAACCTGGTCTGGGCTGACAATAAAAGTAAAATGCAAAACTCGGTTTAAGTGAGCTAGAACATCTTCTCCCGTTACTGGGAGGACAACTTTTACCTCATCGTCAAGCTGTTTAGAATGCTCTTTTGCATAAGCGTTGACTCCTGAAGCAAATGCATCAAGATAGTTGCGAAAAGTTGAACTTTGTGCTTTGTACCAAGAACGGGCGCGATCGGGGACTCCCATTGTCAGCACCCAACGGTCTGAGTCTAAATATTCCTCTCCCCAATATTCAGCAGCACGACCACGTGCTTGACCGTAAAGACGCAAAATCAAGTTTCCATGACTTTGCATTTGTGACCAACCAAAGGCTTGAAACGCACTTGCTTCATCTTTGGCGTAGATGTGGGGTATACCATAGGTATCCCACAGTATTTCAGTAGACTTTACCACCTGTGCGGAAGTGTAGCACCCTACCACTAGAGTAAAGATGATACCAAGTACAAATGGGAAAAGCCGGAATGATTTTTTTTTGAAAGCTTGATATATGTAACCCATATTTCCGGTAGGGGAATGCATGAAGGCGGACGTAAGAAGTCGGAAGCCGGAAGTCAGAATTCTTTTTTCAGTTGCAGTCACGGGAACCCATGTTTAGTGGGTTGTGCGATCAACTAGGCTTTAACTTTGCCTGAAAAGCCTATATTCAATCTATGGCTAGGGGTTGTCGATCGAGCAAGACAAGTCCAATCTGTGCGAAAACCACAGATTGTGATATTCCTGGCAATTTCTGAGTGGGAATCATTAAATAGTATTATGAAGTCAGACAATCCACAAGACACTTAACAAGTTTTTTCAATAAATTTCTGGCAAGCAACAATCCTTATAAGATTAAGTATTTATTCATTTCAAACATAAGCGCCACTTACACTCTACACCCTATACCCCACACCCAACACCCTAGGCTTAAAAATTTATCGAAAATTTCTTGAGATTTATTACCATTAATCTGGTTATAATGAGTTCGTCCGCCTAAAAGCGTTGTCTGTCGGCCCGGAAATAAATTTCGGGCTCAAAGCTAAAGTCCATTAAAATGGACTAATATTCTCGCCCAATCCTCTTTGTAGAAGACTTTGGTAAAATTGCCTCTTAATCCGGATTTCTCGCACAGATTCAAAAAACTGCCTAAAATGCTTATGGCGCAAAGACTTGAGATAAAATACTTTGACAACGTATTCTCATAATCCGCATTTGCTGCAAAATTCTCAAACTCTGCTGAATAAAGGTTTTGGTAATCTGACATCTTGCACCATTCTCAACAAGACCTAAAAAACCGAGCTTGGAGAACGATATATTAAGCTTTTCAAGCAATATGATTGGAAAGAAACCCGGTTTTTGCCCCAAGTGCAAGATATAAGCTTCTGACGGGCGCAGTACTCGCTCCCGTAAAATATGGAAGAAACACAGTATTCTGTAACCCTTGCTATATATGGGTTTTAAAATGTGTTTCTTAGGAGTAAGAGCGTTCACGCAATGTCTCCCCTTAGAGGATGTTTGAAAAGTCCTTTCATCAGTAGATCATATTCAAGATCCCCCTAAATCCCCCTTAAAAAGGGGGACTTTAAGATTATTTTCCCCCCTTTTTAAGGGGGGCTAGGGGGGATCAACCAGTGCTTAAATTACAGCAAACCACTTTTCAAACATCCTCTTAGAGTCTCGCAACGTGAGGAAATACAGATTAATTGATGATTTTGTTAGCAAATAACATAACGGTCGAATCCCTTAATCGCAATTTGTCTTAATTTCAGTCCATTGAAATGGACTTGAGCTTTGAGCCCGAAATTTATTTCCGGGCGAAAGAACAAGAACAACGCAACACCAATGTTTTCGCTGTTACTACTGAATCCGCAATAAAGGCTAATTTCAAAATAGGGTGTGGAGGGAGGAAGATTTTTATGGGATATTAATGTAAGTGGTTCATGAAGACTACTTAGTAAGTACTCAAGTATAAAAGACAGTGACAATGACATTAAAATCTTCTAGGGTGTTGAAGAAGCCTGGGAATTCAACCCATCCTCTGCAACGTTTACTACGGTATGGACGCCAGTATCGCCAACAAATTTGGCAAGCAACATTATGTTCTATCATCAACAAGGTTCTAGATTTGGCACCCCCGTGGTTAATTGGGATAGCAGTGGATATTCTGGTGAAGCAGCAAGATTCTTTTATTGCAAAGTTGGGTGTAGAAGATGTATTCTGGCAATTTTCATTGCTTTCATTTGTTACCGTTATTATCTGGATACTAGAATCAACTTTTGAGTACGGTTTTGATAGACTTTGGCGGAATTTAGCTCAAAATATTCAGCATGATTTACGCTTAGATGCCTATAATCATCTACAGGAATTAGATTCAGCTTATTTTGAAGAAAGCAGCACTGGTGGTTTGATGTCAATTTTGAATGACGATATCAACCAGCTAGAAGATTTTTTGAATTTTGGAGCTAATGAAATCATCCAAATTACCACCTCACTCCTCATTTTAACTGTCGGTGCTTTCTTTATTTTACCTCCCTCTATTACTTTGGCAGCAATGTTGCCAATGCCATTTATTGTTTGGGGTTCCTTTATTTATCAAAAACGTCTGGAAGACCGTTATGCTGAGGTACGGGAAAGGGTAAGTTTTTTGAACTCACGGTTGGCAAATAATATCAGTGGGATTAATACAATTAAAAGTTTTACAGCGGAAGATTATGAAAGTGCTAGATTAGCTGGAGACAGTGAAGCATATAGAAAAAGTAATACCAAAGCAATTAAACTTTCTGCAGCATTTATTCCCGTAATCAGAATGCTAGTTTTAGTAGGGTTTACAGCCTTACTATTTTGGGGAGGGATGGCAACATATGCTGGTCAAATATCAATTGGTAATTACAGTGTTTTACTCATTTTAGTACAGAGACTATTGTGGCCTTTAGTCTCATTAGGGGAAATATTTGACAAGTATCAAAGGTCAATGGCTTCTACGAATCGTGTTATGAATTTGTTAGATACTCCCGTCAATATTATTACAGGAGAGACTCTTTTACCTATTGATAAAGTTCGTGGTGAAATTGACTTACAAGAAATTACTTTCGCCTATCACGATAGAGAACCAGTTATTAAAAAACTATCCTTACATATTCCCGCCGGAAAAACTATCGCTATTGTTGGTTCTACAGGCTCAGGGAAAAGCACTTTAGTGAAATTATTACTGCGATTTTATGATGTTTCCTCTGGAAGGATTACTATTGATGGTGTTGATATCCAGGAATTAAATTTATACGATTTGCGTCGCAGTATCGGTTTGGTAAGTCAGGACGTATTCTTATTTCACGGTACTGTTGCAGAGAATATTGCTTATGGTAGATTTGACGCTAGGGATGAGGAAATAATAGAAGCTGCGAAAATTGCCGAAGCTCATGAATTTATTATGCAGCTACCCCAAGGTTATGAGACAATAGTCGGGGAACGAGGGCAAAAATTATCTGGTGGACAACGTCAAAGGATTGCGATCGCTAGAGCGGTTTTGAAAAATCCACCTATCTTAGTTTTAGATGAAGCCACATCAGCGGTGGATAATGAAACAGAAGCTGCTATTCAGCGTTCTTTAGAACGGATTACTGTTAATCGGACTACGATAGCGATCGCGCATCGTCTTTCCACTATCCGCAATGCCGATCGCATTTATGTAATGGAATATGGTGAATTAGTTGAGTCGGGAACTCACAAAGAATTGTTGGATAAGAATGGGATTTATGCTGGTTTATGGCAGGTGCAGTCGGGTGTGAAATAAAGCACCAAAGCTTTCCATTGTGACTGTCTAAAGCATGGGTTTAGGGTGTGTTGACTAAGTATTTGAACAAGTCATCAATAACTGCGTTAATTGATAAAATATCAGTCTCGTGCCAGTATGCTGCATTTACAAAATAAACCTGATTGTGTTGAACTGCTTTGAGTTGTCGCCACAAAGGTTTTTGTTGAAATTTCTCTAAAACCTCTTTAGCATCCTTCCCTCTCCAGTATAAAAAGAAGAGAACATCGCCATCAATATCAGATAGATGTTCTTCAGAAATATTGCTCAGATAGTAGAAATCTCTTCTTTGTGCTGGTGGGCGTTGTATTCTAAGATCGTTTAGGACTCTGCCAACAGGATGGTTTTGTCCATATGCGTATATTCCGTGATTTAAAGATACAGTAGCAACTGACACCTGCATTTGGCGACGGCGATCGCCTAGAGCTTGCTGAAGTTTTTCAATCCGTTGCCAATATTCATCTATCAAGCTGTTAGCCGCCTCTTTCTTCCCGAGTACATTAGCAAGTTCTATTAATTGTTGCTTCCAAGGAGGAGGTGGAAAAGGGAGGTCCATAATGACAGTGGGTGCAATGTAAGACAGCTGCTCGTAGATATTCTGCAACTTAGAGTTAGCCAAAATTAAATCAGGCTTAAGCAGCAAAATCTTTTCTAAATTTGGTTCAGTTATATTACCAACAAATTCAATGCCATCTCCTTGATCGTGAAGTTCTGGCAAAATTTGAGCTGTATAGTATGTCGAGGCAACTGGTTTGACATTCAATGCAAGTGTATTACCCAAAATGTTTGGCCATAAAGTGACAATACGGTGAGGATTGCGGGGTATACAAGTTTCTCCCAACATATGCTGCACCACAAGACATTCTGCGGCTAGCTGTTTCACGCTTGTAACACGATGGCTAATATCTTTGCTGCAAGCTGAAATAAGGGTAAGCGTTAAAAACCCTAAGAACAATATATGGTTAAGGCGGCGTAAAAACATTGTAAATAAAAAACATTTACATCCTTATTTATATTTTAAAGCAGGTAATAAACGCCCACTTAAAAATATCTCAAAACTACTAATAAATTGTTCCAATGAAAGTTAATGGTTCTCCAGAGAACACTCATGCCTGATTGTGAGTAGATACAAAATAATTAAGTGTTTGATCATGAGTTTAAGAAGTGTTTACTAGGTATTTAAACAAATCATCAATAATAGACTGGGAGTGGGTTGACGATATTCCTAATTTTGTAAGTTATGGGGTTAGGAAGTCTGACAGTGACAAAAAGATAACACACGCTCTTAGCTGTGTGCGGTGAAAGCCCGCACGCACGGTTTCAGATGAAAGGGGGGAGTTTAGTAATAAATTCCTTCGACCCTAGCTAAAGTATCATCTAATATTAAAATTGCCATGAAATTGTTCCCAAAACCGTGAATGGAGCGCCATAGAAAACGCGTCCTCTGCTCAAGGAAGACTCAAAATACTCAATGTCAAACAGATTTCTGAAGTTGAGTGCAGCTCGGAATTGTTCCCGTTTGTAGAAGATAGCAGCATCAGTACGTAAGTAACTCGGCAGTTCAAATGAATTTGCTAAGTCTCCCTGACGTTCTCCAGCGTAAAACAACCCCAATCCAAAACCCAAACCCTTCAAATTACCTGACTGGATTTCGTAAGTTGTCCACAAGTTGAAACTATGTTTGGGAACATTATTGATGTAGTTGCCTTCATTAGATGGATTGTTACCAGATGGATTGTCCTTTGTGACACGAGCGTCGGTATAAGAGTAGCCAGCAATGATATTCCATCCCGGTAAAATTTCACCAGATAGGTCAAACTCAATGCCCTGACTGTTCTGTTCACCTACCGGAATGGTATTCGCGGGATTGTTTGGATCAGCCGTTAGCACGTTAGAGCGGGTCAGATCATAAAATGCCAGAGTTGTAGATAGGCGATCGCTCAAATCCGCCTTAATGCCCACTTCATATTGAGTGCCACGTTCTGGTCTAGGGAACAGGTTACTAAAAGCAGAATTGGCGGGTTGAAACGAGCGACTGTAGCTGGCGTAAAGTGAAATCGGTTGAATCGGCTGATAGACAATCCCAACTCGTGGGCTGAAAACCTCATCTTGCTGAAATTGACTTGTTGATGCCAACAAATTTTCTCGCTTTTGACTGGCAATATCAAAGCGCCCACCAAGAAGTAATTTGAAGTTTTGCACTAGTGTGATTTGATCTTGAACGTAAATGCCTAATGCGTCCGATCTAAACTCGAGATCATTTCGACTGGTAATTGCTCCCCTCGGTTGATCATATACGGGATTGAAGACATCCAGACGAGCCGCCTGACCAACAACGCTATCGTTAGTCTCATCCAGTCTCGATAAGTTGAAACCGACAACAAGCTGGTGCTGAATACTGCCCGTAGCAAACTTGCCGACAATGTAATTGTCCAAATTGTAGAGGTTATCTCTCAAATCTTGAACTGAATAAACTCGATTTAAGGTGCGATTGTCACTAAGTAGCCCTGTGGAGAGAACATAATCTCGATCTAAGCGGAGAAACGAAACTCGAAAAGCACTACGCATTTGCCAGTTATCGCTAAAGCGGTGCTCAAAGTCATAACCAATTCGATAGGTGCGAAAATCGTTTTTATCTGAAGGTTCGCCGCTATTGCGATTGCGCTTAATCTCACCAAAAGGATTAGATAAAACAGTCCCTTGTGCTGGAAGACCAGAGTCATAATTCTGAAGTGCCTCCAAATACTCGAACTCCAGAGAAAGCTTTGTTTTGTCACTAATTAACCAAGTCAAAGCAGGTGCAACAGCATAACGCTGGCTATCAAAAAAATCTACAAAGCTGTCTGAAGTTTGAGCCGCAGCGTTTAAGCGATACAGAACTGTTCGGTTAGCATTCACCGGACCAGAAAAGTCAAGCGCCCCTCGATAAAAATTAAAGTTGCCAACAGAGCCTTCTAGTAAGTAGAAGGGCTGGTTCAATGGTTGCTTGGTAACAAAGTTAATGCTGCCCCCAAGGGAGCCTTGACCATAGAGAACGGAAGCAGGTCCTTTAAGTACTTCAATCCGGTCAGTTAAAGCTGGATCAAAGCCCAACGACGCAATTGTAGTGTCTTGCAACCCATTTCTGAGATAATTATTAGAAGTGAAGCCTCTAATTGAAAAGCTAGCTCCAGGAAAGAGTCGAGATGGATATTGTTGCGCTACACCTGGCACGTTTCTTAAAACTTCCTCTGCGCTAGTTGCCTGCTGATCCTCAATCACTTGCCGAGGCACTACTTGAATCGATTGAGGAATGTCGCGCTGAGGGGTATTGGTTCGCGTACCAACTCTAGCATTCGGGACATAATAATCATCTTCCTGCTGTCCCGTTACCAATAACTCAATCCGCTCTTCTTGTTGTACGGACGGTTTCTCTTGCAGTGTTTCACTCCCAGGCTTAGGTTCAGGCTTTTGTGACTCCGGAGTTGCTTCGGGCTGAGGAGTGGGTTTGTGCGCTGCTTCTGCAGCTGGTGTTAATCCGAAAATCAAACCTTCGTTGCTGTCAAACAACTCCACCTTTGGCAATCCTGCTTCACCCGTCACCGTTATCCGGACGATATTAGCATTAAAATTTGTTACCGTTATTTCCGTAATTCCTTTGATTGGCTTTTCCGAACGGAATACAAAAGCATCGCCTGACGGAAGCTGTAGCTGTGCGTTAGGGATATCAGCAACGAAGTTATTACCCGTGCTACGATTTATGGCTTGCAACTTTTGAGCAAAGGATGTCTGTAAAATCACCTCCACGCCTTTGTCAGTAGGATTTGCTCTAACTCCTGTGATGGGTACAATTTTCTCTGTAGAGGATGAGTTTGGTGTTGGTAGTTGTACCAACATTTGGGCGCTAGTGATCGGACGCTCTATCTCACTCAGGGGTTGAATGTTTCTAATCAGTTCCACAGGTTGCGCTTTGGTCACTAGAGGTGCTGGTCGAGTAAATTTCACGCTCTTGTCAGTAGATGCTGTGTTGTTTTTCAGCTTAATTAATAATATTTCCTCACTCCTGGTAGGACTTGTGACTAACACAACTATTGTGCCTGTCAGCAACAGACTGGGAACAAGTTGCCCTAATTTCATTGTTTCTCTGTGAACTCCATCACGCCACTGAATCTGCCGCTAGTTACGCAAGCAGGATAGAGATTATTGAAAGTTATTTGCACTGAGAAAGCAAGCCTAATGGAATGGCAACTAATAAAAATTTACAAAATCTGGGTAAATTTTAACCTAATTATTGCTACTTATTATTACTAATTGATGAGATTTAACAATGATGTTAAGTCAGTATTCGGAGCAGCTTCAGTAGCTTATAGTTTTTTTACACAGTTTATTCACCGTGTGAAAGCTGAAAGTATTTAGCATTCAAATATTCTTGATGAGTTCATCTCAGTAACTAAGACTACATAGAGCCTTGAAAGGAGATTGAGACAGGTGAAGCTATTTATATTTTGCTTTTAACATCTCTCTAAAGTCCTAACTTTTTTGGAATTAGTGGCAGCCGATAGCTAGAGAAAATATTGATAAGTTTATTTTATCAATCAGGGGGTTGCAAAAGACAATAAACTGCTTGTAGAGTAAAAAAAGTTAACTGAAAATAAGTAGCAATAAACTAAAATCAAAACCTGCGTAGTTAACTGGGCAGTTGCAGTGCATATTCTGTAAAGTAACAGTTGAGGTTGATCCGAGAAGAATCTTCTAAACATTGAATAATTATCAAGGCTTGAAGGCACTATCCCTTCTCGATAGAGGGTTAGATTTGTCATTGAGCCTGTCCCGCTCAACCATTGAAAGCGTGTATCTGATTGCTTGAGGCAGAAAATGACTCAAATTCTCAATAAATTTCAACTTTCCACAGCATTCTTACGTTTTACGGTTGTTTCCTACTAACTGATCACCAAAAATTTCTAGGTGTTTTCCCATATGGCAACAAAAGTAACAGAACTGAAGCCTACGCTTTCAACAATCGACGCAGTTGCCTTGATTGTAGGCATGGTGGTCGGCTTCGGCATATTTAAGACGCCAGCCCTAGTAGCAGCAAACACTCAAAGTACAGGGCTTGCACTGCTAGCGTGGTCACTAGGTGGAGGGATGTCCTTGGTCGGTGCTCTCTGCTATGCGGAGTTGACGACCGCCTATCCCGATGCTGGAGGAACTTATCATTATCTCATGAGTGCCTTTGGTAAAAGTCCTGCGTTCTTGTTTGCTTGGGCGCGGATGACTGTCATTCAAACGGGTTCCATCGCCTTACCAGCGTTCGTGTTTGGGGATTATGCTTCTCAGTTACTGCCTATAGGAGAATACTCTTCAGCTATTTACGCTACAGGTGCAGTTGTTTGCCTGACAGGTTTAAACATTCTGGGTGTGCAGCAAGGGAAGTGGACTCAGAACTGGCTCACAGCAGCAAAAATACTGGGTTTAGTGTTGATCGTTATTGTTAGTATTGCCTTTGCCGCCCAAGTACCACAACAGATATCGACTGCGGCTGCTCAAAACACCGCTTTTAGTCAGGCAATGATTTTTGTGTTATTAACTTATGGGGGCTGGAATGAAGCTGCCTATATTTCAGCAGAAGTGCGAGATGGCAAACGCAACATGGTACGTGCGTTGTTAGGAAGCATAGGCATCATCACAGTAATTTTTCTGTTGATTAACCTGGCATTCATTTATGGTTTGGGACTCGTGGGTTTAGCTTCTTCGGAAGCACCAACAGCTGATTTGATGCGTCGCGCTGTTGGAGAAAACGGAGCAAGATTCGTGAGCTTCTTAATTGCGATTTCTGCTTTAGGTGCAGTCAATGCCACAATTTTTACTGGTGCACGTACTAACTACGCTTTGGGACGGGACTTTCGGAAGTTTGCATTCCTGGGACGTTGGCAAGAGAGTACTGGCACTCCAAAAAATGCTTTAGTGGTTCAGGGGGTAATTTCCTTGACGCTGGTGTTGCTTGGTGCCTTAACTCGCAAAGGCTTTGAAACAATGGTGGACTATACCGCTCCGGTATTTTGGTTCTTTTTTCTCCTATCTGGGGTGGCATTATTAGTGCTACGCTCCCGAGAGCCAAACTTATCTCGTCCTTTCCGCGTGCCTCTTTACCCTTGGACACCATTACTGTTTTGTGCTATATGTGGGTACCTCCTATACTCTAGTCTAACTTATGCAGGTATCGGAGGTATCACTGGTATAGTAGTTCTTTTAACAGGTATTCCTTTACTGCTCCTCAACCGTTAAATAACCACTTCCACAAATCCTTAATTCATGGAGAAAGATGTCATGAAATTACAGGCAATGTTAAAGGTTTTGTTTGCAACAGTGAGTGTAAGTAGTCTGATGCTGGCTGCTTGCACTCCCACTCAGCAAGTGAGTTCTCAGATAGAGCAGCAAGTGAGTTCTCAGGTAGATATACCAGTGAGATCGCCGATAGATATACCAGTGAGTTCTCAGGTAAGGTGTGAAGAGCCTGCTTCGATTGTAGAAGTGCAGCAGAAGTCTCCAGTTGGATCTCAACCTGTAAAAGTGAAACTGGACGGTTGCTACGCCGCAACGTCTCCGGAAATCGTCGATAGAATGTTGACACTTGCCAATCTGAACGAAAAAGATGTTCTGTATGACCTTGGCAGTGGGGATGGACGGATTCCCATTGCTGCAGTAAAGAAGTATAAAGTCCAGAAGGCTGTTGGTATAGATCTTGACCCAAAACGCATTAAAGAGGCTAATGAAAACGCTCAAAAAGCAGGGGTTACTGACAAGGTGCAGTTTCTCCAACAAGACCTATTTATAAGTGACCTTAGCAATGCAACAGTGGTGACTCTTTTCTTGCGAGATGATCTTAATATGCGGTTACGTCCGCGACTATTGAAACTCAAACCAGGGACTCGTATCGTGTCGCACCGTTTTGACATGGGCGAGTGGAAACCTAACAAAGTCGAGAAAGTAAACGGCAGACCAGTTTACATGTGGATTCTACCAGAAAAACTTTCACCTTATTTACAACAGACAATTTCTAGTAGTTAATTAAAGTACCGAGGCTGAGCCATGAGGAGCTTTTTGCCTGCAAAGGTGCTAAGCGATTTCCAAGAATTAAATTCTCCATCTTGTGGGGTGGGCGTCCTCACCCGCCCCCGCGCAGTGACGGCTCGTATCACCCGTACCACAAGAGATTTTTGAATACTTTTTTATTTGGAAGTCCCTAACAGAACAGGAGCAAGATAGCCCACGAGTCAAACAGATGCGCTTTGAGTATAAAGATTGGGTTTTGGGTGTTAATTCCCATAATTTAATATTTGTAGACGAGTCAGGTTTGAACTTAAGCAGCTTAATTAATAATATTTTCTCACTTGTCGCAGGAGCTGTGACCAAAAGCACGACCGCGCCACTGAGCAACAGACACCGAACAAGTTGCCCTAGTTTCATTGTTTCTCTGTGAACATCAAAGATATTGGTGAGTCCATCTCAGTAACTAAGACTACATAGAGCCTTGAAAGGAGATTGAGACAGGTGAAGCTATTTATATTTTGCTTTTAACATCTCTCTAAAGTCCTAACTTTTTTGGAATTAGTGGCAGCCGATAGCTAGAGAAAATATTGATAAGTTTATTTTATCAATCAGGGGGTTGCAAAAGACAATAAACTGCTTGTAGAGTAAAAAAAGTTAACTGAAAATAAGTAGCAATAAACTAAAATCAAAACCTGCGTAGTTAACTGGGCAGTTGCAGTGCATATTCTGTAAAGTAACAGTTGAGGTTGATCCGAGAAGAATCTTCCAAACATTGAATAATTATCAAGGCTTGAAGGCACTGTCCCTTCTCGATAGAGGGTTAGATTTGTCATTGAGCTTGTCCCGCTCAACCATTGAAAGCGTGTATCTGATTGCCTGAGGCAGAAAATGACCCAAATTCTCAATAAATTCCAAGACTTTCCTCATCACTATGAGACAATCGTTGATGTTCTGCGCGATCGCACTTCTAGGACACCGTACACACAAGCATTCACCTTCCTTGAAGACGGAGAGACAATAGAATCAACGCTGAGTTACCATGAGTTGGATCGGCGCTCTCGTGCGATTGCTGCCCGACTGCAAGCCCAAGGTTTAAGTGGGGAACGTGCCATATTGCTAATTCCTCCTGGACTTGATTACCTAACAGCATTTTTCGGTTGTCTATATGCCCAAGTGGTAGCAGTTCCGGCTTACCCACCGCGCAATCAACGTAATACGCCCAGGATTCAGGCAATTATAAAAGATGCACAAGCAGCAATTATCCTGACAACAACAACGATTCTCTCCACTGTACAGTCTTTACTTACAAAAGAAACAAATCAGGGAAATATACGTTGGTTGACAACTGACAACCAAGCACAAGGGATCGAAGATTCTTGGCGACAACCTGCAATTAATCCACAAACCTTAGCTTTTCTGCAATATACGTCAGGTTCTACAGGCACACCTAAAGGTGTGATGCTCAGTCATAGCAACTTGCTGCATAATGCCGAAGTAACTTATCAATTCATGGGACATTCACCTGAAAGCTGTTTTGTCACTTGGCTTCCCGTCTACCATGACATGGGGCTGATTGGTGGAATCCTGCAACCCCTGTATGGAGGGTTTCCTTGCGTCTTGATGTCTCCAACCTCTTTTTTGCAACGTCCATATCGGTGGTTGCAAGCAATTTCTCGCTATCGGGGTACTACGAGTGGTGGTCCTAACTTTGCCTATGAGTTATGCGTTCAGAAGATTACTCCCGAACAAAGGTCTACTCTTGACTTAAGTAGTTGGAGTATTGCGTTTAATGGTGCGGAACCAGTTCGGCGGGAGACTCTAGAGCGATTCTCAGAAATCTTTGGTGAGTGTGGCTTTCGTCCAGAAGCATTTTACCCCTGTTATGGTATGGCAGAAGCGACACTGATGATTTCTGGTGGAGAAAAAAACGCTTTACCTCCTTGCGAAACAGTCACAAAATCTCTCCTAGAGAGAAATTTAATCGTTGAAGCTGCTGCTAATAGCGACGATACCCAGACCTTAGTTAGTTGCGGTCAAACTTTACCTGAGCAAAAAATTGTGATCGCACATCCAGAGACTCTCGCCCGTTGTCACAGTAACAAAGTTGGAGAAATCTGGGTATCGGGACCCAGTATTGGTCAGGGTTATTGGAATCGACCTGAGGACACAGAACAAACATTCCACGCCTACCTCAAAGACACAGGAGAAGGACCATTTTTACGCACTGGTGACTTGGGCTTTTTGCACAATGGAGAACTCTTCATTACAGGTCGAGCAAAAGATTTAATCATTATCCGAGGTCGCAACCTCTACCCACAAGATATAGAGTTAACTGCAGAACGTAGTCATTCGTCATTACGTTTAGGTAATGGTGCAGCTTTCTCAGTTGAGGTAGAGAATGAAGAACAACTGGTAATTGTGCAAGAGTTGGAGTTTCGTGCCAAACCGAATCTTGATGAAGTTATTGCAGCAATTCGTCAAGCAGTGACCGAGGAGCATGAGGTACAAGTTTACACAATAGTTTTAATTAAACCAGGTACTATACCCAAAACCTCTAGTGGCAAGATTCAACGCCGTGCTACAAAAGCAGATTTTTTGACTGGGAAGTTAGAAATTGTTAGTAGTAATGTCCAGAAGAGCGCTAATTTTCAAACAACTGAAAATCGATTACAGCGCCAAATGTTCTTGGCACTAACTCCACGCGAGTGTCAGCCGCTTTTGGAGTCTTATTTACAGAATCTCTTAGCACAGGTGATTTCTATACCACCGGAGGAAATTAAGCCGCAACAACCACTAAGTTCTTTAGGACTTGATTCTATAAAAGTTTTTGAGTTAAAAAACCGAATTGAGGTTGACCTGGAAGTTGCTGTATCCGTGGCTGACTTCTTTGAAGGCTTGAGTGTATGCTCGTTGGCGACCAAAATAATTGCTGAACTCACATCAACGGCTTCTACATTATCAGTCTCCCTCACTCCAGTTAAGAAAAGCACGTCCGTTCATCCTCTCTCTTTTGCACAGCAACGACTATGGTTTATTAATCAACTAACTTCTGACACTCCTGTATATAACATTCCTATCTTCATTAACTTGACAGGGCAGGTTAATGTAGCCGTGTTAGAACAAAGTCTCAACGAAATCATTCGACGCCACGAAGTCTTACGCACAAACTTTGTGGTCAATGAAGGCAAACCCGTTCAACTTATTAAAGCAGCTGCACCTGTATCTTTGTCAGTTGAGGACTTGCGAAAATTGTCAGAGAGCGATCGCACAAAAGAAGTGCAACGTTTATCTACGCTCATAGCTCAACAGTCTTTCGACCTGTCGAGCGAACCCCTCTGGTGTGCAAAACTTCTGCGCTTAGCTGAACAAGAGTACAGGCTACTGCTGACGCTGCATCATATTATTGCAGATGGTTGGTCTATGGGGGTTCTCCTCAAAGAACTAGCAGTACTGTATGAGGCATTCTCTCAAGGAAAACCGTCACCACTGCCTGAATTACCTATCCAATATGTAGATTTTGCGTATTGGCAGCAGCAGTGTTTACAAAGTGAGCGGATTCAAGACCTGTTGGAGTATTGGAAGCAGCAATTAAGTGGCGATTTACCTGTATTGAACCTGCCAATTGACCGTCCGCGATCACCAGTTCAAACTTTCAAAGGCGCTCAAGCTAAATTAGTTCTGCCTCAAACCCTGACAGAAGCACTAAAAAAGCTGAGCCATCAAGAAGGCGTGACCTTGTTTATGACCTTGTTGGCGGCTTTCAAAACATTGCTTTATCGCTACACAGGGCAAACAGATATTCTGGTAGGTTCTCCAATAGCCAGTCGCAATCGAGCAGAAATTGAGCCATTAATAGGATTTTTTGTCAATGTTTTGGTTCTGCGGACTAACCTTAATGGTAAACTCAGTTTTAGAAAGTTGCTTTATCAGGTAAAATCGACAGCTTTAGGTGCCTATGTTCACCAAGACCTGCCTTTTGAAAAGTTAGTAGAACAGGTGCAACCAAATCGCGACCTCAGCTACAATCCACTATTTCAGGTGATGTTCGTTTTTCAGAACGTTCCATTGTCAGCTCCAAAGTTATCAGATACATCGATAATTGGTCAGGAGGGTTATACTGGTACGGCTAAGTTTGATTTGACTCTGTTTATGGAGGAAGACACTGAAGAGAGATTGGTTGCAACTGCTGAATACAACACAGATTTGTTTAATGGCGATACCATAATTCGGATGCTGGGGCATTTTGAGACCTTGTTGGAAGGTATTGTTGCCAATCCCGACAGTGCAATTGTAGATTTGCCTTTACTGACTGCATCTGAGAAGCATCAGCTCATAGTTGACTGGAATGATACTTTGACAGATTATCCGTACAATCAGTGCATTCATCAGTTGTTTGAGGCACAGGTAGCACGGACACCAGATGCGATTGCAGTCGTCTTTGAAAACCAGCAATTGACTTACCGAGAGTTGAACAACCGGGCGAATCAACTAGCGCACTACTTGCAACAGTTAGGAGTAAGACCAGAGGTTCTTGTTGGTATTTGCATGGAGCGCTCTCTGGAAATGGTAGTTGCAGTGTTAGGTATCCTGAAAGCTGGTGGGGCTTACTTACCATTAGATCCTGCATATCCTAAAGAGCGGTTAGCCTTCATCTTAAAAGATACCCAAAGTCTGGTGCTGCTAACTCAGCAGAGGTTGGTAAAGGAATTACCAACTGGAGGAACGGTTACAGTTTGTTTAGACACCAACTGGGAAAGAATTGCTCACGAGTGTCCAGACAACCCTGTTTGCAAAGTAAATTCTGCTAACCTAGCCTACGTTATTTACACTTCTGGTTCCACTGGTAAGCCTAAAGGGACATTAATTCCTCATAAGGGTATACTCAATTATTTAATCTGGTGTACTCAAGCATATATAGTTGAGCAAGGAAAAGGAACTATCGTTCACTCTTCCCTAGCTTTTGACTTAACTATCACAGGGTTATTTTCACCGTTATTAGTTGGGCGTCAGGTACAATTTACCGCAGAAAACCAAGGTATCGAATCGTTGAGCAATACCCTCCGTCAAGAGTCAAACTTGAGCCTTGTTAAAGTCACACCTGCTGAACTACTATTACTTTCTCAGCAATTAGCTTCAAAAGAAGCAGCAGGCAGAACTAAAGCCTTCATTATAGGGGGAGAAAACCTGTTGACAGAAAGCATCGCCTTCTGGCAAACCTTTGCACCTGACACAATGCTAGTAAATGAATACGGTCCAACAGAAACTGTCGTGGGCTGTTGTATTTATCGAGTACCCCAAAGTGAGCTTCAGTCACACTCAGTTCCTATTGGTCGTCCGATTGCTAACACTGAACTCTATGTTTTAAACCAATACTACCAACCAATGCCGATTGGAGTTGTGGGTGAACTGTATATTGGCGGTGCTGGTTTAGCGCGAGGTTATTTGAATCAACCAGAACTCACGGCTCTTAAATTTATTCCAAATCCCTTTAGTAACGAGCCAGGAGCACGATTGTACAAGACTGGAGACTTAGCACGTTATCGACCAGACGGAAATTTGGAGTTTTTGGGGCGAAGTGACCATCAAGTGAAAGTGCGGGGCTACCGCATTGAACTTGGTGAGATTGAGGGTTTATTAAGGCAATACCCAGAAGTTCAAGAAGCGGTAGTGCTGATGCGGGAGGATGTGCCAGGGAATCAGCGTTTGGTGGCTTATTTTGTTGCCAATACTGAGGCAGCACCTACTACTAGTGACCTCCGGAAGTTTTTGAAAGAACAACTACCAGAATATATGGTGCCATCGGCGTTTGTACAGCTAAGGGTACTGCCGTTAACAACGAATGGTAAGTTAGACCGTAGGGCATTGCCTGTGCCAAATGGTGAACGTCCAGAGTTAGAAGAGGTTTATGTGGCTCCTCTTTCTGAGATGGAGCGAGTGATCGCCACCGTTTGGCAAGAAGTGCTGTACGTAGATAAGGTGGGTGTCAATGATAATTTCTTTGACCTTGGCGGTCATTCATTGTTGATGGTTCAGGTTAATAATAAGTTGCAAGAAGTTTTGAACCGCCATTTATCAATCGTAGAAATGTTTCAAAATCCAACCATAAGTTCTTTGGCGCAATATTTAAGCCAAAAAACGGATGATGTGTCTTCTTTTCAGTTGACGCGTAATCGGGCTCAGATGCAAATAGACGCGCTCAACAACCGCCAAAAACAACAATTGAGCAAGCAAGGTAGAAAGATTCATGGTTAACGCTACAAATTTCAATTCTCTAGAAGGCATAGCCATTATTGGCATGGCGGGGCGTTTTCCAGGTGCCAAAAGTATTGAGGAATTTTGGCAAAATTTACACGATGGTGTAGAGTCAATTTCTGTCTTCACAGATGAGGAATTAATATCTTCTGGGATAAATCCCGATGTACTGAGTGACCCCAACTATGTTAAAGTCGGTGGTGTATTAGAAGATATCGATTTATTTGATGCTTCCTTCTTTGGCTTTAATCATAGAGAAGCTGAAATAACAGACCCACAACACCGTCTGTTCCTAGAGTGTGCCTGGGAGGCTCTTGAAAATGCTGGTTATGACTCCACTAGGTGTGAACGTCGGATTGGAGTCTACGCTGGAGCTGGTCTAAATAACTATTTGTCCTTTGATATAACTCGTGACCGAATAGGCTCAGCCAGCTGTTACCAAACATTGATTGGCAATGATAAAGATTTTCTGACTACCCGTGTCTCGTACAAATTAAATCTCAAGGGACCGAGTGTTACCCTTCAAACAGCCTGCTCCACATCATTAGTTGCTACAACCCTTGCCTGTCAAAGTTTGCTGAATTATCAATGTGATATGGCATTGGTTGGTGGGGTTTCCGTTCGGGTGCCACAAAAAGTTGGCTACTTATATCAAGAAGAAGGAGTTTTATCTCCTGATGGTCACTGTCACGCTTTTGATGCTAAGGGGAGAGGAACTGTTCTCGGTAATGGTGTGGGAGTCGTAGTATTAAAGCGGCTTACGGATGCGATTGCTGACAGAGACTGCATTCATGCTGTAATTAAAGGTTCAGCAATCAATAATGATGGTTCTGGTAAAGTTGGCTACACCGCCCCTAGCGTAGATGGTCAGGCGGAAGTAATTGCAGAGGCTCTGGCTCTAGCCGGAATTGATCCTGAGACAGTCTCTTATATCGAAGCTCACGGAACTGGAACATCTCTGGGAGACCCCATAGAAATCGCTGCCCTGACAAAAGTTTTTCGTGCCAATACACAAAAACGGAATTTCTGTGCTATCGGTTCAGTGAAAACTAATGTTGGTCATTTGGATACTGCGGCTGGTGTAACAAGTCTCATCAAAACCGTGCTAGCTCTCAAACACAAACAAATACCTCCTAGTTTACACTTTGAAGAACCCAATTCAAGAATTGATTTTGCCAATAGTCCTTTCTACGTTAATACCACACTTTCTGAATGGAAAACGAATGGCACGCCTCGACGTGCAGGAGTCAGTTCTTTTGGTATTGGTGGAACTAATGCCCATGTCATTCTAGAAGAAGCCCCGGATGTAGAGACGCGAGATTTTGCGTCTGGTGATTCTCGTCCTTGGCAACTGTTGATGTTATCCGCCAAGACAAGTTCAGCACTGGAAACGGCTACGGCAAATCTAGCTAATTACTTGCAACAGCATCCCGATTTAAACCTCGCCGATGTAGCTTACACGTTGCAGGTAGGGAGACAGGCTTTCGACTATCGGCGTGCGGTTGTTTGCTCCTTAATTGAAGATGCTGTAAATGCACTTCAAGATCCAAAACGAGTTCTCACAAGTATTCGGGAAATTCAAGAGCGCCCTGTTGCCTTTATGTTTTCCGGACTAGGAAGTCACTACGTCAATATGGGTTGGGAACTTTATCAAGCTGAGCCCACCTTCAAAGAGCATGTTGATTACTGTTGTGAACTTCTCAAACCTCGCCTTAATCTTGACCTGCGAGATGTGCTGTATCCTAAGAAAAACCACGCTGATACAGGTAATAAAAAACATAATACACCCTCTGCTGGTCTTGATTTGCGAAAAATGCTAGGTCGTGGGGAGGAACAAGCAAATGTAGAGACGTCCCATGCAACGTCTTTACTGAATCAAACCTTTTTTACACAGCCAGCCATATTTGTTATTGAATACGCCCTAGCTCAGTTATGGATGTCATGGGGAATTCGCCCTGCGGCAATGATTGGCTACAGCATTGGTGAATATGTAGCAGCAACGCTAGCGGGGGTTTTGTCTGTTGAAGAAGCTTTAACTCTGGTCACCAAAAGAGCGCAAATGATTCAGGAGTTACCAGGTGGGGCAATGGTTGCTGTTCCCCTTTCAGAAAAAAAACTGCAGCCCTTCCTGAATGAAAAACTCTCCTTGTCTGCTGTCAATGGGTCATCCTTGTGTGTGGTTGCGGGTTTCACAGATGCTGTCGAAGAATTAGAAAAACAGTTGAGTGAAAGGGGTTTGGTTTGTCGGCGTTTGCAGACAACTCATGCCTTTCATTCCAAGATGATGGAGGTGATCGCACCTGTCTTTCACGATCTAGTTAAAACATTCAATCTTAAACCACCCAAAATTCCCTATTTGTCAAACGTTACAGGGACTTGGATTACAGCAGCAGAAGCAACAGATCCAAGTTATTGGGTGAAGCACCTATGCCAAGCTGTGCGATTTGCTTCGGGGGTGCAAGAGTTGTCGAAAAAAGACAATCCAATTCTATTGGAGGTTGGTCCCGGACAAACGTTAAGCAGTTTAGCACTGCAATGTATAGAAAGCGAGCAGGGAGTTCAGCAAATTGTCCTGCCTTCTTTAAGAGATTCTTACGATCAACAAACGGATTTAGCATTCTTGCTGAACACATTGGGTCGGCTTACTTTAGCAGGAATCCAAATAGATTGGTCTGGATTTTATGCTCATGAACACCGCCATCGCATTCCTCTGCCGACATATCCTTTTAAGCGTCAGCGTTATTGGATTGAACCACAAAAAAATACACGCGATGGCAATCTTAATCAAGCAACATTAGAACAAAAGCTCGACATTAGAGACTGGTTTTACATTCCTTCTTGGAAACGCTCTTTACTACCTATAACTTTTGAAACAGGAAGATTAACAGTTAAAAAGCAATGCTGGCTGGTCTTTGTCGATCAATGCGCCATAGGAACCCAAATTGTAGAAAAACTACAACGCGAGAATCAAAATGTCATAACTGTCAAAATTGGAGAGCAATTTTGTCAGAGCAGTGAGTGGGAGTATACCATCAATCCTCAAAATAGAGATGATTATAATGCGTTACTGAAAGCCATTCGTGAGTTAGGTAAAATCCCCACAATAATTGCTCATTTATGGAACATCACACCCAACGATCTTATACGGTCAAAACTTGAGTGTTTTGAAAAAGCTCAAGATATCGGCTTCTACAGTTTGCTGTTTTTGGCGCAAGCACTTGGAGAACAAAATATCACTGGCTCTATCCAAATTGGTGTTGTCTCCAATAATATGCAGCAGTTGCTTGATGAAGAAGGATTGTGTCCAGAGAAAGCAACTGTTATAGGACCATGTAGAGTCATTTCTCAAGAATACTCAAACATCATCTGCCGTAGTATTGATATTACGCTTCCCCAATCGGGTACTAAACAATGGCAGCAATTGATAGACCAACTTTTAGCAGAACTTGCTGCGTTAACGTCCGATCCAGTCATCGCATATCGCGGTAACCAGCGATGGGTGCAGTATTTTGAAACGTTACCAATAGAAAGTTCAACCGTTCCCATAGCAAGATTACGGGAAAAAGGCGTTTATATCATCACAGGTGGATTAGGGGAAATTGGACTTGTAATTGCAGAATACTTAGCAAAGGCAGTACGAGCAAAAATTGTACTGATTGGGCGAAAGGGGTTACCTCCAAAAGTAGAGTGGGAACAATGGTTATCAAGCCATCAAGAGGAAGATTTACTGAGTAGGAAAATTAAAAAAGTTTTGCGTTTAGAGGAATTGGGTGCAGAAGTTTTAATTCTGACAGCAGATGTTGCCAACTTTGAACAAATGCAAGAGGCGGTTAATCAGGTACGTGCTTGCTTTAACGAGATTCATGGAGTAATTCATGCAGCCGGAGTTCCAGGAGAAGGTCTTATTCAATTCAAAACGAGCGAATTGGCGACAAAAGTTCTTGAGCCTAAGCTTAAAGGAACACTTGTGCTAGATGCTGTATTCAAGGATGTAAATTTAGATTTCCTAGTCTTGTTTTCTTCCAACACTGCAATCACTGGTGGAGTAGGAAAGGTTGATTATTGTGCAGCTAGTGCTTTTCTTGATGCGTTTGCTCATTACAATTTTTCCACAGGCAAAATGCACACTGTCTCTATTAACTGGGATTGGTGGCTAGGAAATGACTGGGCGGACAAAATGATGTCAGTTATCCCAGAAATTCAAGAACAGTTTAATCAAGTGCTAGAGAAATACGGTATAAGGTGTGAAGAGGGTATCGATGTGTTTAGCCGCATTCTATCTACAAAGCTCCCTCAAGTAGTTGTATCAACGCAAAATCTCCAGACTGTAATTGATCAGTTCAAGATTTTTGCAGGACGCCTTTCTCTGGAAAAATTAGAAAAGTCTCATCAGCGAGCTACAACACACCCAAGACCTATTTTAGGAATTGCCTATGTTGCTCCCAACAATGAGCTTGAGCAAAAGATTGCCAATATTTGGCAGGAACTGTTGGGTATTGAGCAACTAGGTATTAATGATAACTTCTTTAATTTAGGTGGTCACTCCCTACTAGCTACCCAACTTGTTTCCCAGCTTCGCAAAGACTTTCAGGTAGAACTATCGCTTCGTCACATCTTTGGAGCACCGACCATAGCCGAGTTGGCTTTGATTATTGAAGAAATGATTTTAGGGGAGTTGGAAGAATTAACAGAAGACGAAACTAAAGAACTTGTATCTATTATACCAAACCAGAAGCTTCCCCAAAATATAAGCCAGAGACGCTATATGTTGCCAAATAATCTAGAAGTTGTCTATCAAACCAAAGCCGAAGCTGATTATTTCTACGAAGACATCTTCAAAAATCAGGTTTATCTCAAGCACGGGATTACTCTACGCGATCGCGCCTGTATTTTTGATGTCGGAGCGAACATAGGTATGTTCACTCTTTTCGTTAATCAAAAATGTCAAAATCCTACCATTTACGCATTTGAGCCAGTCCCTACTCTGTTTGAAATTTTACGTCTCAATACAAATCTCCATGAAGTGAATGTAAAGTTGTTCAATGTTGGAATCTCTAATGAAACCAAAACAGCAACATTTACCTTTTATCCTAACAGTTCGGGAATGTCCTCCTTCTATGGCGATAAAGAAGAGGAAAAAGAAGTCTTACAAGCTATCATGACCAACCAACTGCAGAGTGGTATGACTGGGATGGAGCAAGTCATGGAATATGCTGACGAGTTGTTAGAAGAAAGATTAAAAGCCCAGACTTTGACTTGCCAGTTAAGAACTCTCTCTGAAGTTATCAAAGAAAATAACGTCGAATGTATAGATTTACTCAAAATCGACGTGCAAAAAAGCGAACTTGATGTTCTTCAAGGCATCAAAAACCATGATTGGAAAAAAATCCAGCAGATTGTCATAGAAGTACATAATACAGAGGGACGTCTGGAGCACATAACTAATCTATTGAGAATGCAAGGTTATCACGTTGTAGCTGAACAAGAAAACTTGTATGAAGGCTCAGCAATCCACAATGTTTACGCTGTCAGGAAATGATAGCAAGTTGCGGTCAGCCATCAGCAGTCAGTGCTCAGAAAAAAGCTGATAACTGATAGCTGATAGCTGGTGAATGCAATTTCATATGAAATTGAAAAGTTAGATAACAGAGTTTGGTCAGTTTTCATCATGAATCTTCAAGTAGTCGGTGTAGTCGGAGCTGGGGTTATGGGTGTTGGGGTTGCACAAAACCTCGCTCAAACTGGTCATCAAGTGATTCTGGTAGATATTTCAGAAACTATTCTGGAGAAAGCTAAACAAGAAATTAGAAGTAATATCCGGTTCCAAGGTTTTTTTCAGAAACGGGAAACTAGTAATAGTCCTGATGATATCTTGAACAGAATCAAGTTTTCGACTAACTATCAATTTCTCAAAGAAGCAGAATTTGTAGTTGAAAATGTAACAGAAAAGTGGGATATTAAGAAGGAAGTTTACTCCCTCATTGATCCAATCTGTCCAACAGATTGTGTTTTTGCTGCTAATACATCAGCAATTTCCATTACTCGCATAGCTTCATTAACCAAGCGTGCTGACAAAGTTATTGGTATGCATTTTATGAATCCAGTACCAATGAAGCCAATGGTTGAAATGATTCGTGGGTATCACACCTCCGATGAAACAATCTCGACAGCCAAAGAATTGTTGGCGCAGATGGGAAAGGAAAGCATCCTTGTCAATGACTCGCCGGGTTTTGTTTCTAACCGCGTGCTAATGTTGACGATTAACGAAGCCATTTTCTTGCTACAAGACCAAGTTGCTTCAGTAGAAGAAGTGGATAGAATTTTCAAATCCTGCTTTGGACACAAGATGGGACCCCTAGAAACGGCTGATTTAATTGGATTGGATACTATTTTGTTTTCCATTGAAGTGTTGTATGAAAGTTTCAATGACAGCAAATACAGACCTTGTCCGTTGCTGAAAAAAATGGTAGATGCAGGGTTGTATGGACGGAAGAAGGGTCAAGGTTTTTATAAATATAATGGAGATATTTGAAATGAGAAATGGCTCTTTTTTCATTCCAAGATTATCTATGAAGTAACCGCAGAGGGTGTTGAGAACACAGAGGAGATAAAAGACGAGATAGGCCATTTTAGAGAAGGAAGTCAGTCAAATAACCTCAGTTATATTTTGGGTGAAGGTGAATTAAAAACATGAAAGAAATACAAGCAAAAATCAAAGAATTCCTTTCCCGGTTTTTCCGGAATCATGACTTGCAGCTAGATGAAGATATTTTTGCACTTGGTTTTGTCAATTCCATGTTTGCCATGCAACTCGTCTTGTTTATTGAACAAGAATTTAAAATTACTATTGACAATGAAGATCTTGAATTTGATAATTTTAGGACGATAAATGCAATGACTCATTTAATTGAACGCAAGACAGCTTTAGTTGCACCGAAATGAGATAAATATAAAATTTGTAACCATTTTAACGTAGAAGTAATAAAATGAAAATTGAGTTGACTACTCAAGAAAAAGAGGCTAAAGCTGAGTTTCGAGCTTTCGTGGATGAAGAGATTATTCCTCACGCGAATCGCTACGACCAAGAAGAGCGTACTCCGACAAAGCTCATTGAAAAGTTAACGAAGATCGGATATTTAGGTGCCGTTTTACCCGAAGAATTTGGTGGTAAATCCATGAACCTCATCACCTATGGTCTTCTTAACGAAGAAATTGGGCGGGGATGTTCTTCATTGCGGAGTTTGCTAACGGTTCATAGCATGGTGGCTCATGCTCTTTCTAAATGGGGTAATACGTCTCAAAAAGAGTATTGGCTTCCAAAGTTAGCATCTGGTGAGGTCATAGCTGCTTTCGCTTTAAGCGAACCTAACGTGGGTAGCGATGCCAAAAGTGTAGAAACCACAGCGTTACTTTCTGGTGACTGTTATATTTTAGATGGTCGAAAGAAATGGATTACCTACGGACAAATTGCTGATGTTTTTTTGGTATTTGCACAATGTTCAGGTAAAGCTAGTGCCTTTTTAGTTGAAAAGAACAGTCCAGGTCTTTCGATACAACCCATTTCTGGAATGTTGGGTGTTAAGGCTTCGATGCTAGCAGAGCTGCACTTTCATGATTGTCGGATTCCACAGGAAAATTTGGTGGGTAAGTTAGGTTTTGGTTTTTCCTATGTAGCTTCCTCTGCACTAGATTACGGAAGGTATAGTGTAGCATGGGGTTCAGTAGGTATTGCTCAAGCCTGTCTAGAAGCCTGTATTCAGTACACGAGTCAGCGAAAGCAGTTTGGTGTTTATCTCAAAGAACATCAATTGATTCGGCAGATGATAACTGAGATGATAGCCAATGTGAAAGCAGCACGATTATTGTGCTATCAAGCTGGTTATCTCAAAGAAATTGGCGATCCAAACTCAATCGTAGAGACTTCAATTGCCAAATATTTTGCATCCACAACAGCAACCAAAGTCGCAAATGATGCTGTACAAATCCACGGTGCCAATGGTTGCACTAGTGAATATTCTGTTGCTAGGTATTTGCGAGATGCCAAAATTATGGAAATCATCGAAGGAAGCACGCAAATACAACAAATAACAATTGCAGATTACGGTTATCAAGAGTATATTTCGGCACCCATTTCCACCGTGATTTCTCAAAACTTACTGGCAAGGACGTGAGAACATGATTAGTACAAAAACTGAGCTATCAAATAATAAACAAGCGGATAAAAAAGCTATCAAATGTGTAGTTTGGGATTTGGATAACACCCTTTGGGATGGTGTATTATTAGAAAATGACCATGTTTATCTGCAAAACCAGGTAGTTGATATTATCAAAACCTTAGACAGTCGAGGTATTTTGCAGTCTATTGCTAGTAAAAATGATTATGCTAGAGCGCTCGCGCAACTCCAAGAGTTTGGTTTGCACGAATATTTTCTCTATCCCCAAATCAATTGGAACTCCAAATCTAGTTCTATTCAAGAAATTGCTAAGTCCCTCAATCTTGGTATCGACACCTTTGCCTTTATAGATGACCAGTTATTTGAACTAGAAGAAGTTAATTTTTCACTCCCTGAAGTACTTTGTATTAATACTACTGAACTGACGCATCTGCTGGATATGCCAGAAATGAATCCTCGTTTTATTACAAAGGATTCAAAACTCAGAAGACTAATGTATATTAGTGATATAGAACGAAACAATTCAGAAAAAGAATTTGTTGGAACTCAATCAGAATTTTTAGCGACACTCAATATGAATTTTACTATCTCTTCTGCCAAAGAAGAAGATTTACAGCGAGCCGAAGAATTAACAATCAGAACCAATCAATTAAATACAACCGGTTATACATACTCCTATGATGAACTGAATCATTTTCGTCAGTCAGGTAAGTATAAACTTCTAATTACAAGTTTAGACGATAAGTACGGCAGTTATGGCAAAATTGGTCTAGCTCTTGTAGAATGTCAAGAGTCTGTGTGGACTATCAAACTTTTGCTGATGTCTTGTCGCGTTATGTCCAGAGGTGTCGGCACAATTTTACTAAATTATATTATGACATTATCTAAAAACAATAACGTTCGTTTGCGTTCTGAATTTGTTTCTAACAATCGCAATCGAATGATGTATGTATCTTATAAATTCGCGGGTTTTCAGGAAATTGAGAAGATAGGAGACTTGGTAATTTTAGAAAATGAGCTAACGCGAATACAGCCTGTTCCTGAGTATGTGAAGGTCAAAATCATGGATTAGAAAGCATTGCTAGTTCTCATAGTTTGATAAGGGGGATTATGGACAATAAAAAAGATGAAATTTTGAAACGACGGTCAAAGCTTTCATCCAGTAAGCGGGAGCTTCTCGAAAAGCGACTGCGAGGTGAGATTGGCTCTCGCTCTCAATTAGAGGTAATTCCAAAACGTTCGCAAGCAAGCCCTGCGCCCCTGTCCTTTGCCCAACAACGGCTATGGTTTCTGCATCAATTAGATCCCAGTAGTCCTTATTATAGTGAACTAGCGTGTTTACAACTGACAGGTGCGCTTAACGTGGATGCTTTAGAGCAGAGTCTTAACGAGATTGTACGACGCCATGAAGCGTTACGCACTACTTTTGAGATAGTGGAGGGACAACCCGCTCAAGTTATTCACCCTACTGTAACTATAGAGCTGCCAGTGGTGAACTTGTGCTTGATGCCAGAAGCTGTGCAACAAGCTGAAATCGAGCAGCTAACAACAGAGATAGCTCGAAAACCTTTTGACTTAGCATCTGGTCCGTTGTTGCGGGTAACGCTGTTACAAACAGATGAACAGGAATACTTGCTGCTGTTCGCGATCCACCACATTGCTATTGATGGCTGGTCGATAGGAGTGCTAATCCGGGAATTAGCAGCGCTTTACGAAACCTCCTCGGTAAAGAAGATATCACCACTCCCTGAACTCCCTATTCAGTATGCAGATTTTGCTGTCTGGCAGCGTCAGTCGATGCAAGGGGAGCTACAAAAGATGCAGCTTTCTTATTGGAAGCAGCAATTGGCAGGCTCTTCAACTTTGGTTTTGCCCACAGATCGACCACGACCCCCAGTCCAAAGCTTTCGAGGTGCAGTTGCTTCTTTTAAACTATCACCAAACCTAACCGATATGCTCAGATCCCTAAGCAATCGGGAAGGGGTAACTCTGTTTATGACTCTACTAGCAGCGTTTCAAACTCTGCTGTATCGCTACACAGGGCTAGAAGATATCTGCATTGGCTCCCCTATTGCTAACCGCAACCAAGTTGAGATTCAGAATCTAATTGGGTTTTTTGTCAATACCCTTGTGCTACGTACTGACCTTTCTGGTAACCCAAGTTTCTTAAAGTTGCTAAGTAGAGTGCGTGAAATGTGCGTGAGTGCATACGCCCATGCAGATATACCTTTCGAGCAATTGGTGGAAAAACTTCAACCAGAGAGAAATCTCAGCCATATGCCCTTGTTCCAGGTAATGTTTTCCTTGCAAGAAAACTCTCAAAAGGATCTGATACTACCTGGTTTGACCCTAAGTTGGTTTCAGATGCACAGTCAAACTGCTAGATTTGATTTGACCTTACATATAATAGATGCCGAGCCAGAATTGAAAGGGTTGCTGGAATACAACACAGACCTGTTTAATGCCGAAACAATTGCTCGAATACTACAGCATTTCCGTAATTTATTAGAGGGTATTGTTGCCAACCCACATGCAAGATTATTAAACTTACCACTATTGAGTGCAGCTGAGTTGCATCAGCAAGTCGTTGAGTGGAATGGCACTTCTACCAATTACCCTGTAGATATATGTATTCATCAGTTGTTTGAAACTCAAGTGGAGAATACGCCGGACACTGTAGCAGTCGTGTTTGAAGATGAACAATTAACCTACGGTGAATTAAACGCAAGAGCAAATCAACTAGCACATTACCTGCGAAGGCTAGGCGTAGGACCAGAGGTACTGGTAGGAATTTGCGTCGAGCGATCGCTAGAAATGGTGGTAGGTCTGTTAGGCATTCTCAAGGCAGGTGGTGCTTATATACCGCTAGACCCCGCCTATCCTGAAGATCGGTTGAGTTTTATACTAGAAGATGCCCAAGTGTCTGTGCTACTGACTCAAGCGCAGCTTATGAAAGCAATGCCCCAAAACAAAGCCAAAGTCGTTTGTATAGATAGCGCTTGGCAGGATATTGCTCAACACAACAAGGAAAATTCAGTCTTTCAGGTAACTACTCACAACCTTGCTTATGTTATCTATACCTCTGGTTCGACTGGCAAACCTAAGGGTGTGCAAATTTCTCACAAGGCTTTGAGCAACTTCTTGCAAGCTATGCGCCAAACACCAGGGCTAACTGAGCAAGATACCTTGTTAGCTGTCACCACTGTATCCTTTGATATTGCAGGGTTAGAACTTTTCCTTCCAATTATGGTAGGTGCTCGCTTGGTAGTCGTCACCCGCGAAGTTGCTGCGGACGGAACGCGCTTGTCAGCAGCACTAACTGACTCAAATGCTACAGTCATGCAAGCCACACCAGCCACATGGCAGCTACTTCTAGCAGCAGGCTGGTTGGGGAAACATCAATTGAAAATCCTCTGTGGCGGAGAAGCTTTACCAAAACACCTAGCCAATGAGTTACTGAATCGGTGTGACTCAGTGTGGAATATGTACGGTCCTACCGAAACCACTATTTGGTCAGCAGCCTGCCAAGTAAAAACTGACAGCAGCGTTATACCAATTAGTCACCCAATTGCTAACACACAGTTCTATATCCTAGACCAACATAGTCAGTTGGTTCCTATTGGTGTAGCTGGAGAACTGCACATTGGTGGAGATGGACTAGCACGTGGATATTTAAACCGCCCCGAACTGACAGCGGAAAAATTTATTCCCAACCCCTTTAGTAACAAATTAGCGTCTCGCCTGTACAAAACAGGAGATTTGGCACGCTATATGCCTAATGGAGAGATAGAATACATAGGTCGCATCGACCACCAAGTCAAAGTTCGTGGTTTCCGCATCGAACTTGGAGAAATTGAAGCACGGCTCACTCAACATCCCACCGTTCGAGAGGCTGTAGTTCTCGTGAGAGAAGATATACCTGGAGACAAACGGCTAGTGGCTTATGTGGTATCACAACAAGAGTCAACTCCTACACTTAGTGAATTACGGAGTTTCTTAAAAGAGAATTTACCTGATTATATGGTGCCTACTGCTTTTGTACCTATTCAGGCTCTGCCATTAACACCTAATGGCAAAGTGAATCGTCAATCATTGCCAGTGCCAGATTGTCTTCGCCCAGAGTTGGAAACGACTTACGTCAAACCACAAACTGATTTAGAAAAATCCATCGCTACTGTTTGGCAAAAGGCACTTAAGGTAGAAAAGGTTGGTATTCACGATAACTTCTTTGACCTTGGTGGGCATTCATTATTGATGGTGATGGTTCATAGTCAACTGCGCCAAATATTCCCAGTAAATTTCTCAATGCTTGAACTCTTTAGATATCCGACTATTAGCTCCTTAGCAATGTTCCTCAACCAAGCAAACAAAAATGAACTATCATCTTCTCATCAAACTAATGCTAGAAATCAACAGTTAAAAGATGGTAAAGATCGGATCAAGCAATTTTTGACAATCAGTAAGAGAGTTAAATAAAAATGAGTACTCAAGTAGGATTCAGTCGGAATGGTTTGGAAGTGGCTATTATTGGCATGGCTGGTCGTTTTCCTGGTGCCAAAAATATTGAAGAATTTTGGCAAAATTTACGAGATGGGATAGAATCAATAACTTCTTTCACAGATGAAGAACTGATATCAAAAGGAATAGACCCTTCCTTATTGAATGACCCTAATTATGTCAAAGCTGGGGCTGTATTGGAAGACGTAGAATTATTTGATGCTTCATTCTTCGGCTTTAATCCCAGAGAAGCAGAAATCATCGATCCCCAACAACGTCTTTTCTTGGAATGCGCTTGGGAAGCCCTGGAAAATGCAGGCTACAATTCTAAAAAGTACAAAGGTTTAATTGGGGTTTATGCTGGCGCGGGTATGAACAGTTACATGTTCAATCTGTATTCAAATCAAAACATTAGAAATTCTATTGATAATTATCAACTTTTTCTTGCAAGTGATAAAGATTTCCTAACCACAAGGGTATCTTATAAATTGGACCTTGAAGGACCTTCTATTGACATTCAAACGGCTTGCTCAACTTCGTTAGTTGCCGTCCATTTAGCCTGTCGAAGTTTACTAAGTGGTGAATGTGATATTGCCTTAGCTGGTGGTGTTGCAATTAATGCATCACAAAAAGCAGGATATCTTTACCAACAAGGGAGTATTTTATCCCCCGATGGACACTGTCGTGCTTTTGATGCTGAAGCCCAAGGAACTGTTTCTGGTAACGGTGTGGGCATTGTAGTTGTGAAGCGATTGGAAGAGGCAATTGCCGATGGAGATCGTATTCATGCTGTTATCAAAGGTTCAGCTATCAATAATGATGGTGCGTTTAAAGTAAGCTACACTGCACCCCGTATAGATACCCAAGCTCATGTGATTAGAGCGGCTCAAACCATTGCGGAAGTTGACCCGGAGACAATCACTTATATTGAGGCCCATGGAACTGCAACATCTCTGGGAGATCCTATTGAAATCGCTGCACTAACACAAGCATTTTATATCAGTACTCAGAAAAAAAGTTTTTGCGCTATTGGTTCAGTGAAGACGAACATTGGACATCTGGATACTACAGCTGGTGTTGCAAGCTTAATCAAGACTGTCTTAGCCCTTAAGCACAAACAAATACCACCTAGCCTGCACTTTAAAGAGCCCAATCCTCAGATTGATTTCGACAACAGTCCCTTTTACGTTAATACTACTCTTTCAGAGTGGAAGGCAAACGGCACTCCGCGTCGCGCTGGAGTCAGTTCGTTTGGTATTGGTGGAACCAATGCCCATGTAATACTCGAAGAAGCTCCGGCTGTTGAACCCTCTGGTCCTTCTCGCCCTTGGCAGTTGTTGGTGCTTTCTGCAAAATCCGACTCAGCACTGGAAACTGCAACGGTAAATTTGGTCGCTCACCTCAAGCAGCATCCTGACTTAAACCTGGCTGATGTCGCATATACCCTACAGGTTGGTCGTCAAGAGTTTGACCATCACCGAATGCTAGTATGTCAAAACACTGACGATGCAGTCACCGTTCTAGAGACCCCAGACTCACAACGAGTTTTCACCCACTTCACTGAACCGTGTGACCGACAGGTTGTTTTCATGTTTCCTGGTCAAGGTTCACAATATGTGAATATGGGTCGAGAATTGTATGAGACTGAGTTGGTATTTCGGAAACATATCGATAAGTGCTCTGAAATCCTCAAATCTCACTTAGGTGTTGATTTACGCACTATTTTATATCCAGACCAAGAACAGGCACAAGCAGCAGCACAGCAATTGCAACAAACTCATATTACCCAGGCAGCATTATTTGCCATTGAGTATGCTTTAGCTCAATTGTGGATAGCATGGGGCATATCGCCTGTAGCAATGATTGGTCACAGTATTGGGGAATATGTAGCAGCAACGAGTGCAGGTGTATTCTTTCTAGAAGATGCTTTAGCACTTGTTGCTGCTCGTGGACGGCTCATGCAACAACTCCCTTCAGGGACAATGCTTTCGGTTCCACTTTCAGAGAAGGAGATACAACCTTGGCTGAATGAAGATCTTTCTTTAGCCGGAATTAACGCACCATCCCTGTGTGTTGTATCAGGTGATGATGAAGCGATCGCCCAGTTGCAAAGTCGTTTAACACAACTTGGTGTAGAGTGTCGTCGATTGTATACTTCCCATGCCTTTCATTCACAAATGATGGATTCCATTCTGGAACCATTCACAAAGCTTGTGGAAAAAATTAATTTAAATCCTCCTCAAATTCCTTTTATTTCCAACCTGACAGGGACCTGGATTACTACAGAAGAAGCGATTAATCCAAGCTACTGGGCGAACCATCTACGGCAAACAGTGCGCTTTGCTACAGGCATTGCCGAGTTAATCAAAGAACCAGAGCAAATATTGCTGGAAGTCGGTCCTGGTCGAACATTATGTACTTTTGCAAAACAACAGGCAAATGAGTCAATGGTGCTGAGTTCAATGCGCCATCCAAAAGACCAACAATCGGATGTAGCATTTTTACTCAACACCTTAGGGCGACTCTGGCTAGCAGGGGTGCAGGTAGATTGGTACGGCTTTTATGCTCAAGAACAACGTCACCGCATTCCATTGCCTACTTATCCCTTTGAGAGACAAAGATACTGGATTGAAGCACAATCAGAACCCGCCCCTGTCGCTACACCTCAAGAATTGTTATGCAGAAAGCCGAATATTGCTGATTGGTTCTACATTCTTTCTTGGGAACGAGACGTACCACTTGAGGATGTTGATTATCAAAGACAACTAACGCAAAAACACTGCTGGCTAATTTTTATGGACACTTGTGGACTAGGTTCACAAATTGCCAGACGACTAGAACAGGAAGGTCAAGATTTCATTACCGTAACCGTAGGAAAGCAGTTTAGCAAATTTAGTGATCGTGCATACGCTATTAATCCCCAAACACGAGATGATTATGATGCTTTGCTTCAAACTCTAGGCGAAAAAGATTTGACACCAAATATAATTGCTCATTTATGGGGAATTACACCCAATGCACAACTCCATAACAATTTGTCCAGCCAACACACGCAACTTGAAATTTCAAATTTTGAAGACTATCAATCTTTAGGCTTCTATAGCTTACTCTTTTTAACCCAGGCACTAGGAGAAAAAAATAATAGCAATCCTGTAGAAATCACGGTTTTTACCAACAATATGCAAGATGTAGTTGGTGAAAATACCTATCCAGAGAAAGCAACCGTGTTAGGACCATGTATGGTGATTCCACAAGAGTATCCTAATATCACCTGTCGTAGCATTGATGTTGTTATCCCAGAATTGGAAACAAAGATAGGAGATAAGTTAGTAAAACAGCTGATAGCAGAAATAAAAACACTACCAAATCATCCATTAGTTGCTTATCGTGGTGGTTATCGATGGATTCAAACCTTTAAAGCTGTTTCCTTAGATGAAGCGATTAAGGAAAGAACACGATTAAGAAAAGAAGGTGTATACTTAATTATAGGCGATTTATTAGAAGGTTTTGGCTTTATTTTTGCAGAGTATTTAGCTCAGACAGTACAAGCAAAAATAGTTTTATTTGAAAAGGCAAACTTCCCTGAAGAAAATGAATGGAATCAATGGTTAGAAACTCATGATGAACAAGATAGTATCAGTGATCGTATTAAGAAATTACAAACCCTAAAAGAGTCTGGTGTCGAGTTTCTCCTTATTCGGACTGATATGACTAACGAAGACAAAATGCTAGCAGCAATCAATCAAGTCTACAAGCATTTTGGCGCAATTCATGGAGTGTTTTATGTACCAGAAATTAACGCATTAAAGTCTGCTGTTTCAATCCAGGAAATCACTCAAGCTAACTGTGACTTGCAATTTCAGTCGAAAGTGTACAGTCTTTTGGTACTAGACAAAGTTTTGCAAGGGAAAGATATTGATTTTTGTCTTGTACAGTCCTCAATGGCAACAATTTTAGGAGGATTAGGTTTAGTTGCTTATGCAGCAACTTACCAATTTATTGATGCTTTTGTTCGGAAGCAAAATCAGACTAACTCTATTCCCTGGTTTAGTATTAACCGACAAGCTTTTCACTCTAACTTAGAACAAAAAGCGATTGAAGTTACTTCCACAGAATTGGCAATGACGCCACAAGAAGTTTGGCAATCCTTTGAATTAGTTTTATCTATGAGAGCGGGGGGTCAAGTTATTGTCTCAAGCGGTGATTTACAAACTAGGGTTGACCAAGCAATTAGATTTAAAGCCTTAAAAGAGCTAAATAGTTCCAAAGAATCACAGCAAGCAGACTCTTTACAATCTCATTCAAGACCCAATTTACCAAGTATTTATGTAGCTCCTAGGAACAAAATTGAGCAAACGATTGCAAATACTTGGCAAGAGATACTTGGTATAGAACAAGTAGGTATTTATGATAACTTTTTTGAATTAGGGGGACACTCCTTACTAGCTGTTCAAGTGACTTCACGTTTGCGAGAAATTTTTCAAGTTGAATTGCCCCTACAAAGTATTCTTTTTGATGCCCCTACTGTGGCTGGACTTGCTACTCTCATTACGGAAAAACAACCAAAACAAGAAGACATTGAAGAAATTACTGCTTTACTAAAAAAGGTAAAAAGCCTTTCATCAGAGGAGATTAAACAAGAGCTATTTAAAGATCCTTAAAATTTTCTCTCCCTATTCCTCATGCCCCATTTTCACAATAATCTCTTCACAAAATTAAAGGAGTTAAAAAATGGAATTTAGCTTATTTTATTTTTCTGGTGATGGTTCTAAAACACAAAAAGGCAAGTATAATTTGTTAATAGAAAGTGCTAAATTTGCAGATCTACATGGTTTCTCTGCACTTTGGACTCCTGAAAGGCATTTTCATCCATTTGGAGGGCTTTATCCTAATCCTTCCTTGACCTGTACAGCCCTAGCGATGGTAACTGAACGAATTCAATTACGCGCTGGTAGCATTGTTATGCCACTTCATAATCCAGCACGTGTTGCGGAAGAATGGTCTGTGGTTGATAATCTTTCAAATGGTAGAGTTGCTCTTGCTTTTGCTTCAGGTTGGACGATAGATGACTTTGTACTGTCTAGTGAAAGTTATGCTAATCGGAAAGAAACGATGTGGAATGGAATCAAGAAAGTCAAAAAACTTTGGGAAGGGAAACAGGTTGAACTCCTAGATCCCACAGGCAACACTTTCAAAGTGAGGACTTTTCCACGCCCAATACAGCATAAATTACCTACTTGGATTGTGTGCCAATCTTCGGCAACATTTATTGAGGCTGGCAAAATGGGTGCTAATGTACTGACCTCTTTGCTGGGAGGGACTTTAGAAGAAGTAGCTCCACAAATAGCACTGTATCGCGAATCTTTAGCAAAACATGGTCATGACCCGAAAGCAAAAAAGGTAGCAATGATGATACATACTTTTTTAGGAGAAGATTTTAACACTGTAAAAGAACAAGTGAGAGAACCTTTTTACAATTACTTGAAAACGCATATCGACCTGTTGGAAAATTTAGCAAGGAATGCTGGGATAAAGGTGAATTTAGAAAAATTTACGGAAGCAGATATTAATAGCCTTTTACGGTTTGCCTACGAAGGTTGGCTCAAAGGAAGGACTCTGATTGGCTCGAAAACTACTTGTGTGGAGATGATAGAACATCTGAAAAAAGCCGATGTTGATGAAGTGGCTTGCCTCATTGACTTTTATGATAATTTTGATGCAGTAATGACAAGCTTACCTTACCTAAAAGATTTGAAGGATATGTGTAACCTCAAAAAAGAAACAATGGTATCATTTACTTGACAAAATTCTCTTACCAGGCTATCTAGTTACTGATGTTTTCTTTCCTAATTTCCTCTGCGTCTCTGCGATTTTTTAATTAGGAGTTTTTCAACTAGAAGAAGGAAAAATGCCTCTTTAGAGGCATTGTTGGAGTATTAATTATTGCGGACAGATACTAATGAATAGTTTCGAGCTAGAAATTGCTTCTCTTTCTCCAGAGCAAAAGGCTCTATTTGACAAGCTACTTAAGCAAAGTGGGTTGAATCATGTAAAAACTCCAGAAATATCTAAAATAGCAATCCCTAGAAGAAAAGATGTTAACGGCATACCTTTATCTTTTGCCCAGCAAAGACTGTGGTTTTTTCAGCAATTAAATCCTCACAACGTTGCTTACAATGTTTTTAGCGCCTTACGCCTTGAAGGTCAGCTTAAAGTAACATTTTTAGAAAAGGTATTGACTGAAATTGTCAGGCGTCATGAAAGCTTACGAACAACTTTTATGACCAACTCAGAGGAACAACCAATTCAAATAATTGCTTCTCCCCAGCCCATTGCATTACCAATAGTGGATTTGAGAGCAGCACCTAATATAGAACAGGAAGTTCAGCGATTAGCTATTGCAGAGGCACAACGACCCTTTGATCTAACTAAACCTTTACTGCAAATAACTCTTCTAAAGTTGAGAGAGACAGAGTATGTGCTGTTGTTAACAATGCATCATATCATATCTGATCGGTGGTCTTTGGGGGTATTTGTTCGTGAAATGAAAGCCCTTTATGAGGCTTTTTCCAATGAGAGACTTTCACCGCTACCTGAATTACCAATCCAGTATGGAGATTGGGCAATTTGGCAGCAACAATATTTGCAAGGAGAAGTGTTAGAAGCCCAAATGGCTTACTGGAAGCAACAACTTACTCACCTTCCTGTTTTGGAATTACCCACTGATAGACCTCGACCAGCTGTTGCAACATATAAGGGTGCAACACAGTCTTTTGAGTTATCCAAAGCTCTATCCGATGCACTCAAAGCTTTGAGCCAGAAGGAAGGAGTGACACTGTTTACATTATTATTAGCAATATTTAAAGTTTTATTGCATAAGTATACTCATCAAAATGATATTGTTGTTGGAACTGATATTGCTAACCGCAATCGAGTTGAGACCGAAGGATTAATTGGCTTTTTAATTAACACTTTAGTGCTACGTACTAAATTATCTGGAAACCTTACTTTTCGCCAATTCCTAACTCGAGTACGGGAGGTCACTCTTGGGGCTTATGACCATCAAGACCTTCCATTTGACAAGCTGGTAGATATTTTGAAACCAGAGCGAAATTTAAGCGAAATGGTACCATTGTATCAGGTCAAATTTGATCTTCAACTAGCGCAAGTGGAACCATTAGAGCTTTCAGGGCTAGCTGTAAATTCTTTGGTATTTGACAATAAGACAGCTAAGTTTGAATTGCGTTTTAACCTGTTGGAAACGGAGCGAGGACTGACAGGATTGGTAGAATACAGCACTGATTTGTTTGATACCACTACTGTTACTCACATGATCCGACATTTTCAAACCTTGCTAGAGGGCATAGTCGCTAATCCACAGCAGCGCTTGTCGGATTTATCACTTTTGAGTGAACTTGAGCAACATCAATTATTGGTGGAATGGAATGAGACTCAGGTTGAGTATCCTCAAAAGTGCATTCATGAATTGTTTGAAGCACAGGTAGAAAGAACACCCAACTCTGTCGCCGTGGTGTTTGAAGACCAACAGTTGACTTACACTGAACTCAACACTAAAGCGAATCAACTGGCGCATTACTTGCGTTCACTGGGAGTGAAACCAGAGGTATTGGTGGGAATTTGTGTCGAGCGATCGCTCCACATGGTTATCGGACTGTTAGCCATCCTCAAAGCAGGTGGTGCATACGTCCCGCTAGATCCAACTTATCCACAACAGCGCCTCGCTTTTATGTTGTCTGATACTCAAGTACCAGTTCTGCTAACTCAGCAGTCCCTGGTTGAAAAACTTCCAGATCATCAGGCACATATAGTTTGCTTAGACATAGATTGGGATAATATAGCTCAGGAGAGTCAACACAATCCCATCAATAATTCTACAATTAACAATCTAGCGTATGTCATCTACACCTCTGGCTCGACAGGAAAACCCAAGGGAGTTCTTGGTCTCCATCAAGGTGCAGTTAATCGTTTTCATTGGATGTGGGAAATTTATCCCTTTACTAAGGAAGAGGTTTGTTGCCAAAAAACATCCTTAAACTTTGTAGATTCAGTTTGGGAAATTTTTGGACCTTTACTTCAAGGGGTTCGGGCGGTAATTATACCCGATTCAATTCTCAAGGCTCCTCAACAATTCGTGGAAACCCTTAGCAGTTATGAAGTTACACGGTTAATACTTGTTCCTTCATTGCTGCGGGTGCTATTAAATACTTACACCGACCTTCAAGAAAGGCTGCCTAAATTAAAACTCTGGGTAACGAGTGGAGAAGCACTTCCAGTAGACCTGTTGCAGAACTTCCGACAGACTATGCCACAGAGTACTCTGTTAAACCTTTACGGTTCTTCAGAAGTTTCTGCTGACGTCACTTACGACAGCATCAATCCGCAAGCACAGACTCCTTTACGAGTGACTATCGGTAGCCCGCTTGCAAACACCCAAGTTTACGTCTTAGATAAATATTTAAAACCTGTCCCAATTGGCATACCGGGTGAGTTGTATATTAGTGGTGCAGGGCTAGCGAGGGGCTATCTTAATCGACCGGAAATGACAGCGGAGCGATTTATCCCCAATCCCTTTTCTTCAGATTCTGCTTCTGCTAACAACAATGAACTAGGAACGCGTTTATATAAAACTGGAGATTTAGTGCGTTACTTACCAGATGGCAAGCTCGAATTTATGGGGCGTCTTGACCACCAAGTAAAACTTCGCGGTTTCCGCATTGAACTCGGAGAAATTGAAGCAGAACTAAATCAACTTCCAGAAGTCCGGGAGAGCGTAGTTTTAGCCAAAGCAAATGAGCCTAATGACCAACAATTAATAGCATACGTAGTTCCTGATCCAGAACAGACACTCACAACCAGCGAACTTTATAGTTTACTGACGCAAAAGCTGCCCAATTATATGATTCCCTCAGCATTTGTAATTCTGGAAGCCCTACCACTTCTACCCAATGGCAAGGTAAACCGCAAAGCATTACCAATGCCTGACAAAGTACGCCCTGAGTTGGAAGAGGTTTATCAACCACCTCAAACTGAAGTAGAAAAAACTATTGCTCATATTTGGCAAGAAACTCTTCGTATTGAAGAAGTTGGTATTCATGATAATTTCTTTGAACTCGGTGGTCATTCATTGCTCTTAGTTCAAGTTCATAGTAAGTTGCAGAAAACATTTCAAAGAGATTTTTCCCTAGTTGAAATGTTTCAATACCCAACTATAAACCATTTAGCAAAATACTTAAGCCAGGAGCAGAATGAACAACCCTCTTTTCTAGACAACTCTCATCAAGATAAAAGCAGAACAGCGTCAATCAAGCGACGGAAAGAAGCCAGACAAAGTTACCGAACTGCAAGACAAAAAAGTGTTCAGCCATAGCAATTCTTATTTGAATAACTACGGATTTATCTGCGTTTATCTGCGGTTTTTTAATTCAAGGACATCATCACTCAATTGAAAACCTCTACAAAAGACAAACAAAAGGAAGATAATATGAAATTAAGCAAGCAAGAAATGTCAGAAAAAAATATCTTTTTTGAGACTGAGCAAGAATCACAGTATGGAATTGAAGAAAAAGTCATGCAATTATTTGCTCCCTCAATTTATGCACCTTCTTTAGAAGAAAAGATGGACACGCAAATTGCAACTACAGTCTGTAATTTTTTAAATGCAAGCACTGTGAATACAGACATTGACCTTGATTCTTTATTAAAAAAATTTGTGGAGAGTCAAATTCCTGTTGAACCCTCTAGTTTTGAAAGCTATTTTAAATATTTAACCAACAACGTAATTGCTCATTCAATAAACACATCCTCGCCACGATTTATTGGTCATATGACCTCTGCACTACCATACTTTGTGCAGCCTTTAGCAAAACTTATGACAGCGATGAACCAAAACGCGGTCAAGATAGAGACAGCCAAAGCTTTAAGTTTCTATGAACGTCAGGCTTTGGCAATGATGCATCGACAAATTTATAACTTGTCTGAGTCTTCCTACACTGAGCATATTCAAAACAATCAGAGTACGCTAGGAATTTTAGTTTCTGGTGGTACAACAGCAAATATCACAGCGCTTTGGTGTGCCCGAAATACGTCCTTAGGACCAAAAGATGGGTTTGGTGGCATAGAAAAAGAAGGTTTAGCCGCAGCTCTAGATTTCTACGGTTATAAAGGAGCAGTGGTGATTGGCTCTGAATTAATGCATTTTTCTTTTGATAAAGCTGTGGATTTAATGGGCATTGGTACTCAGGGTTTGATGAGAATTCCAGTTGACTCTAACAATCGAGTTAATATACAGACGCTACGTCAAGCTGTTGCAGAGTATCGTAACCAAAATTTATATATCATAGCGATCGTTGGAGTTGCTGGAACTACAGATTCTGGTAGTGTTGACCCCCTCTTAGATATTGCAGAGATTGCACAAGAAAATAATGTACATTTTCACGTAGATGCCGCCTGGGGGGGTCCGGTTATCTTCTCCAAAAAACATCGACACAGACTTGCTGGTATAGAACGAGCTGATTCAATAACCATTGATGGGCACAAACAACTATATCTACCAATGGGTATTGGTATGGTCTTTTTCCGTGACCCGTATATGGCAAAATCTATCGAAAAACAAGCAAGTTATACTATGCGTAAGGGGTCATTCGATTTAGGTAAACGGGCTTTAGAAGGTTCTCGACCTGGTATGTCCTTATTTTTACACGCAGGTCTAAACTTGATTGGGCTTAAGGGATATGAATTCTTGATTGATGAAGGAATTCGGAAAACTCAATACATGGCTGCTCGTATCTCCGCTATGTCCGAATTTGAACTCCTCATAGAACCAGATACTAACCTTCTTATTTATCGCTATATTCCAGAGGTATTCAGAGAGGTTATTGCCACAAAGCAGTTAACCGAAACAGACAACCAACTCATAAATCAATTTAACGAACGCCTACAGAAAATTCAGCGTCAAATTGGTCGTACATTTATTTCGCGGACAACAAAAACAATGACTAGCATTGGTAAAGAAATTCCCGTTGTAGCCTTGCGTGCAGTGATTGCTAACCCATTAACCACGGAAGAAGATATAGACGCAGTTTTAAATGACCAAATTCAAATTGCTTCTGAAATGTCAATATCATCTTTTCTAGATGACAAGAAATTAGCTAAATCAGCGTAAATGTAATTGGTTGTTATGTAAGCTATTAGCGATCGCACCAACTAAGTTGACCTATTTAAAACCGCCAAGACGCTAAAAACGCCAAGAATAAAAACCATTGTTTGCGCCTCTGCGTCTTGGTGTGAGACAAAAAAACTTTGATAATAAGGTTTTGCCCTATGGATTACTTTACAAATCATTCAACTAATAGCTTAAATGATGGAGATGAAATTGCTATCATCGGTATGGCAGGTCGTTTTCCTGGGGCAAATAACGTCGATACCTTTTGGCAAAACCTACGAAATGGTGTAGAGTCAATTTCTTTTTTCTCTGATGAGCAATTACTATCTACAGGTATAGAACCAGAAGTACTGAATAACCCGAATTATGTGAAAGCGGGTGCTGTACTGGAAGACATAGAGTTATTTGATGCTTCATTTTTTGGCTTCACACCCAGAGAAGCAGAAATTACAGATCCACAACATCGTCTTTTTATAGAATGTGTTTGGCAAGCTCTGGAAAATGCGGGTTATGACTCAGAAACTTATAATGGTCAAATCGGTCTTTTTGCTGGAACTACTATAAGTACTTATCTATTTTCAAATTTATATCCTAATGATGATTTGCTAAAGTTAGCCGATCACTTCCAACTTTTTATTGGCAATGATAAAGACCACTTGCCAACACAAATTTCTTACAAGTTAAATCTTACTGGACCAAGTATTAATGTTCAGACTACCTGTTCCACATCGTTAGTTGCTGTCCACTTAGGCTGCCAAAGTCTGCTGAATGGAGAAAGCGATATTGCACTTGCTGGTGGGGTTTCAATACAAGTACCACAAAAAACAGGTTATCAATATCAAGAAGGAGGAATTCATTCTCCTGACGGACATTGCCGAGCTTTTGATGCACAAGCTAAAGGAACGATTTTCGGTAGTGGTTTGGGTGTTGTGGTTTTGAAGCGATTGGAGGATGCTATTGCCGATGGTGACTATATTCATGCGGTTATTAAAGCTTCAGCTATCAATAATGACGGTTCTTTAAAGGTTGGTTACACAGCTCCCAGTGTGGATGGTCAAAGGGAGGTGATTTTAGAAACACTTGCTTTAGCTGGAGTTGAACCAGAGACTATCTCGTATATAGAAACACATGGTACCGGAACTCAGTTAGGAGACCCGATTGAAATTGCGGCTCTTACACAAGCTTTTGGTACTCACACAAAGAAAAAAGGTTTTTGTGCCATCGGCTCGGTAAAGACGAATATCGGGCATCTAAACACAGCCGCAGGTGTAACGGGCTTAATAAAAACTGTACAAGCATTAAAACACACACAAATACCACCCAGTTTACACTTTCAACAGCTCAATCCCCAAATAGATTTTGCTAACAGTCCCTTTTACGTAAATACCGCATTATCAAAATGGGAAAGCCATGGAACACCGCGCAGAGCAGGTGTCAGTTCTTTTGGTATTGGTGGGACTAACGCTCATGTGATTTTGGAAGAAGCCCCTGTTATTGAACCGAATAGTGCTTCTCGTCCTTGGCAATTGCTGCTTCTATCAGCTAAAACCAGCACAGCTCTAGAAACTGCTACAGTGCAATTGCGCGATCACCTCTTACAACATTCAGAACTGATCCTGCCAGATATAGCTTATACTTTACAAGTAGGTCGTCGGGCTTTTGAGCATCGTCGCATGATCCTTTGCCATGACCTAGATGATGCAGTTAAATTACTGTCATCACTCGACCCGCAACGTGTTTTTAGTTACCATTACAAGCCAAGCCACTGTCCAGTCATCTTCATGTTTTCAGGACAAGGGGCGCAATATGTCAATATGGGTAGAGAACTGTACGCAGTTGAACCCACCTTCCGCCAACACGTAGACACTTGCGCCGAGATTTTGCAACCTCACCTGGGTTGTGATATCCTTAGCTTACTGTATCCAGCACAACAAGATACGGAAACGGCTACTACCCAACTACAACAAACGGCCATTGCCCAACCCGCCCTGTTCGTGATTGAATATGCTCTGGCTCAGTTATGGATGGAGTGGGGAGTCCGTCCAGAAGCGATGATTGGTCATAGCATTGGGGAATATGTCGCCGCAACCATTGCAGGTGTATTTTCCCTAGAAGATGCCTTGGCTGTTGTGGCAACTAGAGGGAAACTGATGCAACAATTGCCAATAGGAAGTATGCTTGCCATTCCATTGCCACACAAAGATGTTCAATCGCTGTTGGATCAAATCACCTCTGTAGAGATAGCCGCAATTAACAGCCCAACTTCCTGTGTGGTGTCTGGTACAAATGAGGCAATTACAGCACTACAAAAGCAATTATCTTGCCAAGGGATTGAATCTCGTCTACTACATACATCTCACGCCTTTCATTCTCAGATGATGTCACCAATATTGCCGGAATTTGTGCAGTTGGTGAAAACAGTCAAACTCAGACCACCGCGCATTCGCTTTATCTCCAATGTGACTGGGACTTGGATTAGCGATGAACAAGCTACAAATCCCAACTATTGGAGCCAACACCTGCGCCAAAGTGTGAAATTTTCCGATGGTATCACCCAACTGCTAGAGCAGTTTGAAGGGGTGTTTGTGGAGGTGGGACCAGGAAGAACTTTAAGCACATTAACCACACAGCATCTACAGGGAAATACAAGACAGGTGGTGCTGAGTTCATTACCCAATGTTAAAGAAAAACAATCGGATGTTGCATGGTTGTTGCAAACATTAGGTCGATTGTGGCTTAATGGTGTAGAAATAGATTGGTCGGGATTCTATCGTCACGAACGTCGTCATCGTTTACCTTTGCCAACCTACCCGTTTGAGCGACAACGATACTGGATTGAACCGCCAAAACCAGGACAAAGACAAAATGGCACTCCCACTCCCATACCACTGGCGAAAAAACCCGATCTAGCCGACTGGTTTTACATCCCTTTTTGGAAACCTTCGTTACTCCCAGTACAACGGAATGGCAAACAATTAGCTAATCCAAAATCCTGCGCCTTGGTGTTTGTGGATGAGTGTGGCTTGGGTGAGAAATTGCTCAAACGTCTAGAAGCACAAAACTGGGATGTCATCGCCGTCACAGTTGGCGAAAACTTTACCAAACTCAGCAACTCACAATACACTATCAATCCTCACAATCATGAGGATTATCATCGGCTCATCGACCAACTGCTCAAACAAAACAAACTACCAAAAACGATTGTTCATTGCTGGAGCGTCACACCTATCGATGAGCAACAATTAGACCTTGAAAAAGTTGATATCGCTCAAACAACAGGATTTTACAGTTTGCTGTTTGTTGCTCAAGCCTTAGGAAAACAACAAACCACTGAAGATTTTCGCATCACGGTGATTTCTAACAATCTACAACCCGTGAGTGGTACCGAAGTGCTTTGTCCAGAGAAAGCCACTTTAGTCGGACCGATTAAAGTTATACCCCAAGAATATTCAAACATTAACTGCCGTAGTATTGATGCGATTCTTCCTGCGCCAGGAAGTTGGCTTGAAGAAAGACTTGTAGAACAAATATTGACAGAATTGACGGTTTGTAACGGTGAAAAGCTGATTGCTTACCGAGGAGTGAATCGCTGGGTGCAAACTTTTGAACCAGTGCGCTTGGAGCAAACTCAAATTGAACCGCCGCGACTCAGGGAAAGGGGAGTCTATTTAATTACAGGCGGACTCGGAGGGATTGGACTGGTTTTAGCAGAGTATTTGGCGCGAACAGTACAAGCAAAACTGGTGTTGGTAGGACGAAAAGCTTTTCCTAAACCAGACGAGTGGTCGCAATGGCTGGCGAGTCATGATGAAACTGACACCACCTGTGGCAAGATTCGCCAACTTCAACAACTCGAACAATTAGGTGCATCCGTTTTGGTGCTGAGTGCTGATGTCAGCAACATTGAACAAATGCAAAACGCTATTGCTCTGGCTCAACAGCAGTTTGGACAACTTAATGGTGTTATCCATGCCGCTGGAGTTCTTGAAGGTAAGTCTTTTGCAGCCATTGAAAATATAAGCAAAACTGATTGCGAGCAGCAATTTCAAGCAAAAGTATACGGACTGATAGTATTAGACAAAGTTTTGCAAGACAAAAATTTGGATTTTTGTTTATTGTTTTCTTCCTTATCGTCTGTTTTAGGAGGATTAGGATTTGCTGCCTACTCAGCAGCAAATATATTCATGGACGCTTTTGTACACAAACACAATCAGAGCAATCCTGTCCCGTGGAGCAGTGTAAGCTGGGATAGCTGGCAACTAGAAAAAGAAAATAAACAAGGTACATCAGTTGGAACAACTGTAACCGAATTTGCATTCAACGCCCAAGAAGGTGTAGAAGCATTGCAAAGGATTTTACACTACAGTGACTTCAATCATGTCGTTGTTTCTACTGGAGAACTTCAAGCTAGGATTGACCAATGGATTAAGCTCAAATCTTTTCAAAAGACACCAGCTAGCCAACAAACAGAGATACGATCGCTTCATCCCAGACCTGATTTACAAAATCCATATGTTCCTATTACAAATGAGCTTGAGCAAGTGATTGCCAACATTTGGCACGAAATACTTGGCATAAAAGATGTGGGTCTTCATGATAATTTCTTTGAATTAGGAGGAGATTCAATACTTATAATTCAAGTTCGTAATAAACTCATCAAAACGTTAAATAAAAACATTTTAATTGCTAATCTATTTGAATATCCGACCATCAGTGCTTTAGCAGAACATCTCGGTGGAAACTCTGTTGAAGAAACAACATTGCAGCAAGCAGATGAACGTGCCAACAGAAAAGAAGCGGCTATGCAAGAAAGAAGAAAATTAGCGAAACAAAGGAGGATGGCAGATGGATAACCGAGAAATTGATGATTCCGTCAAAGGTATAGCCGTAATTGGTCTGGTTGGTCGTTTTCCAGGAGCCAACAATGTTGAGGAATTTTGGCAGAATGTTTGTGATGGACAGGAGTCTATTTCCTTCTTCAGTGAGGAGGAACTAGCAGCTTCAGGCATAAATCCAGCGTGGCTGAATGACCCCCAGTATGTAAAAGCAGGCGCTCGTGTGTCAGACATTGAAATGTTTGACGCTTCCTTCTTCGATTTCTCCCCAAGGGAAGCCGAAATTATGGACCCCCAACACCGCATTCTCCTTGAGTGCGCTTGGCAGGCTCTAGAAAATGCTGGTTATGCCCCAGGCGCAGTCAAAGAATTGACTGGTGTTTACGTGGGAACCAACTTAAGTATTTATATGCTTAAGAACTTGTTTTCTCACCCTGAAGTCGTCCAATCAATGGGTTCCTCAATTTTCTTTAGCAATGTTCAAGACTTTGCAGCTACACGAATTTCGTATAAACTAAACCTAAAAGGACCAAGTATCAATATTAGCACGGCTTGCTCCACATCGTTGGTAGCTGTCCACTCGGCATGTCAAGGATTGCTGAATTACGAGTGCGATCTCGCTTTGGCAGGGGGCGTTTCTATACAGTCTCTGCAAAAGCAAGGGTATTTTTATCAAGAAGGAGGGATAACTTCTCCCGATGGTCACTGTCGCGCCTTTGATGCTAAAGCACAGGGAACTGTTTTCGGCGATGGGGTAGGCATTGTCATACTGAAAAGATTAGAGGATGCTTTAGCCGATGGGGACTGTATTCATGCGGTGATTAAAGGTTCAGCCATCAATAATGATGGTGCTGCTAAGGTAGGTTACACAGCCCCTAGTGTTGGTGGACAAGCCTCGGCAATTGCTGAAGCTGTTGCGATCGCTGGTTTGAATCCAGAGACGATTACTTATATTGAAGCCCACGGCACTGGTACAGCGTTGGGAGATCCTATTGAAATTAGTGCCCTCAAAAAGGTATTTGAAGCCCGCACCCAGAAGAAGGGATTTTGTGCCATTGGCTCGGTCAAGACAAATGTTGGGCATCTGAATGTGGCGGCTGGTATGACTGGTTTAATCAAAACGGTCATGGCGCTGAAGCATCAGATGATTCCCCCCAGCTTGCATTTTGAACAACCAAATCCAGAGATAGAGTTCACCAACAGCCCGTTTTTTGTTAATACTTCGTTATTGGAGTGGAAAACGAACGGAACTCCAAACAGAGCAGGTGTTAGTTCTTTTGGGGTAGGGGGTACCAATGCCCATATTATCTTGGAAGAAGCTCCTGTTATTCAACCTTCAGGCACTTCTCGCCCCTGGCAATTGTTGCTCCTCTCAGCTAAAACCAGTACAGCCCTAGAAGCTGCAACAGCACAACTGCGTGCTCACCTCCAGCAAAATCCTGATATTTCCCTACCTGATGTCGCACATACCCTACAAGTGGGTCGTCGGGCTTTTGACTATCGCCGCATGGTCGTTTGCCAAGACTTGGAAGATGCGGTCAACTTGTTTAACAACCAAGAACCGCAACGTGTTTTTAGTTACCATTGCAAGCCAAGTCACAGTCCGGTCATCTTCATGTTTTCCGGACAAGGGGCACAATATGTCAATATGGGGAGGGAACTGTACTCGGTCGAATCCACCTTCCGCCAACATATAGACACTTGCGCCGAGATTTTGCAACCTCAGCTGGGTCAAGATATCCGTTCCATACTGTATCCAAAAGAACAAGATACGGAAACTGCTACTACCCAACTACAACAAACTGCCATCACCCAACCCGCCCTGTTCGTAATTGAGTACGCCCTGGCTCAATTATTGATGGAGTGGGGAGTACGTCCAGAGGCAATGATTGGTCATAGCATTGGGGAATATGTTGCCGCAACCATTGCAGGTGTATTTTCCCTTGAAGATGCCTTAACAGTTGTAGCAACAAGAGGGAAACTGATGCAACAATTGCCATCTGGCAGTATGTTGGCGATTAAACTGGCACATAAAGATGTCCAATCCCTGTTAAATGTGGAGACGAAAGGTGACGCGTCTGTAGAAATAGCCGCAATTAACAGCCCATCTTCTTGTGTTGTGTCTGGTGCAAATGACGCGATCGCAGCACTACAAAAGCAATTGTCTGACCAAGGGATTGAATGTCGTCTATTGCATACATCCCATGCCTTTCATTCTGCTATGATGTCACCAATTTTGGAACCATTTGCACAGTTGGTGAAAAAAGTAAAGCTTAGACCACCATGCATTCGCTTTATTTCCAATGTGACTGGCACCTGGATTACGGATGAACAAGCCACAGATCCCAACTACTGGAGTCAACATTTGCGCCAAGCAGTGCGCTTTTCAGATGGCATATCCCAACTATTAAAGCAGTTTGAAGGTGTGTTTTTAGAAGTGGGACCGGGACGAACTTTAAGCACATTGACAACACAGCATTTAGATAAAAATGCCAAACAACAGGTATTGACTTTGTTAAGTCATGTTAAAGAACAACAATCGGATGTCAGCTTTTTATTACAAACATTAGGTCGATTGTGGCTTTTTGGTGTAGAGATAGATTGGTCGGGATTCTATAGCCACGAGTGCCGTCATCGTTTGCCTTTGCCAACCTACCCCTTTGAGCGACAAAGGTATTGGGTCGATCCTCAATCTTCATCACCTTTTTCAAGTCAAAAGCCAGCAACATTAGATCATAAAAATGATATTGCCGATTGGTTCTATACTCCTTCATGGAAACGCTCTTTGCTCCCTAATTCATCCTCTATTCAAATAGAATCACCACAAGAGCAATGGCTGTTTTTTGTTGATGAGTGCGATATTGGTGAAAGGTTAATTCATGAATTGAAAAATCAAGGGAAAAATGTCATTACGGTTAAGCAGGGAGAGCAGTTTAATAAACTACGTGAGAACATTTATACGATTAACCCATGCTTACGAGAAGACTATGATGCTTTGTTGCAAGAGCTTGTGTCATTAGGTAAAACGCTCCATATTGCTTATTTCTGGAGCGTTAGCCATCTCGGAAATCATTTATCAGGAAATTATTTAGAATTCTACAGTTTACTGTTGCTAACACAGAGCCTTAGTCAACTAAAAATTCAAAAAAGTTTGCACCTTTGGGTTGTCGCTAATAATACTCAAGAAATCAGTGGGGATGATTTGTTAGATCCAGAGAAAGCAGTGGTATTAGGTTTATGTAAGGTCATTCCTCAAGAGTATCCTAACATCATTTGTCGGAGTATTGATATTACTTTGACCAATCCTCAAGATGGTAACGGTAGAAAGGAAAATGGTTATAGTGTTATTATTAACCAACTCTTAAATGAGTTCACAAGTGTATCCTCAGACTTAGTTGTTGCTTATCGCGATCGCCACCGTTGGGTACAAACATTTGAGCCAGTTCATTTAAAGTCAGTAGGTGACGAAAAAACACCACTGAGAAAACAAGGGGTTTACCTGTTTTATGGTGGATTAGAAAGTCTTGGAGTTGTACTTGCAGAATATTTAGCAAAAACTTTACAAGCAAAATTGATATTTATTGAGAATTCTGATTTTCCAGAAAAAGATAACTATTCACAGTGGCTCGAAACTCACCCCCAAGAAGATGAAGTGAGCCGCAAAATTCAAAAATTGCAAGCCTTGGGTCAGTTAGGGGCAGAAATTGTGGTTGTACGTGCAGATACAACTAACCATGATCAAATGTTCCAGAACCTTGCATCTGAGAACATTGGTCAAATTCACGGGGTTATTTATTCGACTGGAATCAAGCGTGAAAATATATTGAACTCGATTCCAGAAAATGATAAGATAGAATTCAAAAATTTATTGAATTCTCAACTTTGTAGCCTGACTGTTTTAGAAAAAGTATTACAAAGTCAAAAGGTTGATTTTTGTATCATTTCTTCTTCTTTATCTTCCATTTTAGGGGGATTTGGGTTAAGCTTATATACAGCAGTCCATCATTTCATAGATATCTTTACTAACCGACACAACCAAGCTGATTATCTGCCGTGGTACACTCTAAATTGGGACAAATTGCAACTCAATGACACCCTAGAAGAAACAACACTTGGACAAGTCTCTGGATTAGCCATTACTGCCAAAGAAGCTGTAGAAGTATTTAAACGAATATTTTCTTTAAGTGAAAGAAATCAGATTATTGTTTCTACAGTAGATATCAATGCCAGGAAACAGCATACCTTTAACCCTGATTCTCTAGGTCATTCCGAATCTTCTCATCGCCTCGGTTCATTCTCTCGCTACTCTAGACCTAACCTGAGTAATTCCTATGTTCCTCCAACCAATGAGTTGGAAAAACAAATTACAGAAATATGGCAAGAGGTACTTGGGATTGCAGAGGTTGGCATTTACGACAACTTTTACGATTTAGGAGGAGACTCGTTAATTGCCACTCAATTAGTCTCTCGGTTACGAGCAAGATTTCCTGTAGACATACCAATCCGTAACCTTTTATTGCAAGGACTAATACCAGCAAAACAAGCAGAAATGATTGAGCAACTTCTGCTAGAAAAGATTGAAGAATTATCTGAGGAAGAGGTGCAAGCTCTTTTGGGCTAAACTTACATCTTGCCATGCGCGTAAGAAACCGGGTTCTTGCAAATCATATAGCCTGTCAAGCATAACTTCATCTAATTCATAATTTATAATGGATAAACAGTACTCTAATTTATCACCAGCCAAAAAAGCTCTTCTAGAAAAATGGAAGAGAGGCAAGTTTGAAGCTGATACTATTCCTAAGCGTCAAATCTCAAAGAATACTCCCTTATCTTTTTCACAACAAAGACTATGGTTTATTGACCAGCTTTATCACGGGAGTGCCTTCTACAACATTCCCATTGCTTTTCATATCAAAGGACAGCTTAATATTACAGCCATTCAGCAAAGCCTGAATGAAATCCTCAAGCGCCATGAAGTTTGGCGAACCAATTTTCAACTGGTTAATGGAGAGCCCATACAGGAAATTACAACAGGATTAACTTGGGATTTACCCATGATTAATCTTGAGCATTTGTCTGGTCAAGATTGGGAATTTGAGGTTAAACAACTTGTAGCAGAAGAAGCAAAAAAACCTTTTGATTTAGCTAAAGGGCTTTTAGTCAGAGCCGCTTTACTTCGCTTGAATGAAGAAGAACACGTTCTACTGGTGACCATGCACCACATCATCACGGATGGATGGTCTTGTAGTGTGTTTTTACGGGAGTTGTCAACGTTGTATGCAGCTTTCTCTAAAAATCAACCTTCTCCCTTACCTGAACTTCCCATTCAGTATGCAGATTTTGCAGTTTGGCAACGCGATCGCCTGCAAGGAGAATTCCTCGCAACCCAATTAAATTATTGGAAGCAACAACTTCAGGGCGAGCTACCAGTACTACAGTTACCCACAGACCGTCCACGACCTGCGATCGCCTCATTTGCTGGTGCCAAGCAATACTTTAAATTTTCAAAAGCCCTGACTGATGCACTCAAACAATTAAACCAGCAAGAAGACAGCACTTTATTTATGAGTTTGCTGGCGGCATTTAACGTATTACTATATCGCTATACAGACCAAGAAGACATCTTAATTGGTTCTCCAATTGCCAACCGCAATCGACCTGAATTAGAAGGGATGCTAGGTTTATTCGTTAACACTTTGGTTTTACGTAATAACCTGAGTGGTAATCCCAGTTTCTGCGAACTTCTACATAGAGTCCGTGAGGTGACTCTCAATGCTTATGCACATCAAGATTTGCCTTTTGAGATTCTTGTAGAAGAATTGCACCCCGAACGAGACTTAAGCCGAAATCCCCTTTATGAAATCATGTTTGTCCTGCAAAACAGCCCAGTGTCTGTGCAGGAAGTGTCAGGTTTAACCTTGCGTACTTTAGAGTTTGATAGTGGTACGGCGCAATTAGATATTTTCCTATCAATGTCTGAATCCCAAACAGGGTTAACAGGATGTTTGGAGTACAATACAGATATTTTTGATTCAACAACAATTGCCCAATTTATTAACAATTTCCAGACTTTGTTGGAAAATATCGTTGCTCATCCAGAACAGCCTATTAGTGAACTATCGCTACTAACTACTCAAGAGCGAGAGCAACTGTTATTTAACTTCAATCAGACTCGTGTAGATTATTCTCAAGATGTAACTCTTCATCAATTATTTGAGCAACAAGTTGAGCGATCACCCGATTTCATCGCGTTAATTAGCCAATCTGAGGAACTAACTTATCGTCAACTTAACCACAGAGCTAATCAGCTTGCACATTATTTACAAAAACAGGGTGTAACAGAAGAAACCCTTGTCGCTATATGTCTGGAACGTGACCTAGACATGGTGGTGGGAATCTTAGCTATCCTCAAAGCTGGCGGTGCATACATTCCCCTTGATCCAAGTTATCCGGTTGAGCGTTTGAGATTTATGCTCTTGGATTCTCAAGTGTCATTGGTTATTAGTGATTCGTCATTTGTTCAGAACTTTGGACACATGACTTTTGACAAAAGACAAATGACGTTCATCTCTTTGGATAATGACTGGGAAATAATCCAGCAAGAAAGCCCAGAAAACCCTACTAGCGCCTCAAAAGCTGAGAATCTTGCTTATATTATCTACACTTCTGGCTCCACAGGAACTCCTAAAGGCGTTCTTGGAACTCATCGCGGTACAGTTAACGGCTTACACTGGCTATGGAAAACCTATCCTTTTACCCCAGGAGAAGTTTGTTGTCAGAAAACAGCTATTAGCTTTGTAGATTCTGTGTGGGAAATTTTTGCTCCTTTACTTCAAGGAATTCCTTCTGTCATTATTAATGATGCAACTGTACTAGACTCACAACTATTTATACAAGCCCTGGCGCATCACAAAGTTACCCGTATTATACTTGTACCCTCACTATTGCGCTTACTTCTAGACAACTACAGTCATCTGACCAAGAAATTATCGCACCTCAAAATTTGGATAACGAGCGGGGAAGCACTTTCGGTTAAGTTAGCTCAAACTTTCCTCCAATTGATACCCGATGCAAAACTCATTAACCTCTACGGCTCATCGGAAGTTTCCGCCAACGCCACTTACTACGACACGAGTTTATTGCAAGACCAAGCAAACAGTGTCCCCATCGGTCGTCCTATTGACAATACCCTGGTTTATGTGATGAGCCGCGATTTACAACCAACACCTATAGGAGTTGTCGGTGAACTTTATGTTGGAGGTGATGGATTAGCGAGAGGTTATTTACATCGTCCTGAATTAACTCAAGAAAGATTTATTGACAATCCCTTTATCCCAGGAACTAAGCTTTACAAAACAGGTGACTTAGCCCGTTACCTCAAAGATGGTCATCTTGAGTATTTGGGTCGCCGTGATGAGCAAGTAAAACTTAGAGGTTTTCGAGTAGAATTGGGTGAAATCGCCAATGTTATTGCACAACATCCAGATGTGCAAGAATCTGTTGTCGTAGCCAGCGATGATGCTCAAGAAAATCAGCGTTTGATTGCCTACATAGTCACAGCAAAACAAGACATAGCTGCACAGCTGTTGCCCTATTTACAACAGAAATTGCCTAATTATATGCTACCATCTGCTTTTGTGGTACTAGAGGCGCTCCCTCTCACACCGAATGGCAAAGTAGATAAGCGTGCGCTTCCCACAGATGAAGTTATTCGACCAAATACGACTCAATCCTTCGTTGCACCTCGTAATTTTACAGAATTATCATTAGCTAAACTTTGGGAAAATCTCCTAAATACTAGCCCTATAGGGGTAACAGATAATTTCTTTGACTTGGGCGGACACTCATTTTTAGCTGTACGTTTAATGGCTCAAATTCAGGACAGATTTGGGCATAATCTTACCCTATCGACTCTTTTTGAAAATCCAACAATTGAAAAACTAGCAACTATCGTCAGTCAGCCATCCCGCACAAGTTCTAATTCTCCTCTGGTAGCAATTAACTCGAATGGTTCCAAAATACCTTTCTTCTGTATACATGGGGCTGGGGGAGGTATTAATAATTACTTTAAACTTTCCCAAAGACTTGGTGAAGACTATCCATTTTATGCTTTGGAACATATTCCTAATCAAGAAGAACCTGAAATTGTTTCCGTAGAGGAGACAGCAACTCGCTACCTCAAAGAAATTCGTAAAGTGCAACCAAACGGTCCCTATCTTTTAGGAGGACATTGTTACGGTGGTGTACTTGCTTTTGAAATAGCGCAGCAATTGCAAAGGCAGGGTCAAACAGTAGGTTTGTTAGTTGTTATTGACGCCATAATACCAGAAATAGCAATTAAACCCGCAGCTGATGATGATGCCAAATTCTTAATCCGCATGGCGGAATCCATAAAAACCAGTAACAATATAGATTTTTCAATTCCGTTTGAGGAACTTCGCGATTTACCCCTCAATGAGCAATTTAATTTGGTAAATAAAAAAGCCAACTTTATCTTTAGTGATACAGAGATTCAAGATTTTCTCCGCTATTACAGGCTTTTCAAAGCTCATGTTCAAGCTATGAGAGAGTATGTTCCTCAAGTGTATCCTCATTCCATGACTCTGTTCCGAGCAAAGGAGGAAATTATTCATGACTTTGAAAGCCCAGAATTTCATACCGACGACCCCTTACTAGGTTGGGGAAAATTCTCCAGCCTACCTATTCAAGTTGTTGAAGTTCCAGGAGATCATTTCTCAATATTTGTCGAACCTCATATTCAAGAATTAGTCAGACAATTGAGAATTTGTATTGATAATGTTTCATGCAGTGTATAATAGAGAATGGGAGTAAAAAATACTCATGCAACTACCCCCTGGACCAAAAATACCCTTCTGGCTTCTCAATTTGCAATTTGAGTCTGACCCCTTTGGCTACATGGATGTTATTTCCAAACGCTATGGTGATATAGTCACTATAATGTCAGGTTCGACACCAATAGTTTACGTCAGCAATCCCTCAGGAATAAGAGATATTTTCACAAATACCAAGGAAATTGTAGCTAAGGGTGCATTGAACCAAAGTTTCTCCTTGATGACAGGAAATCAAGGAGTTCTTCAACTTGATGGTTTAGTTCATAAAAATCGACGTAAGCTCCTAATGCAAGCTTTTCATGGAGCACGGATGCAAGCCTGTGGGCGGCGTATCTGCGAACTTACAGAAAAAAGCTTCAGTAAACAAGTGGTTGGCAAACCTTTTGTTGCATACCCTACCATCGAAGATATCACCATGCGAGTAGGTATAGAGGTTGTCATGGGTTTACATGAAGGTGATCGCCATAACAAAATCAAACATCTATTTGTATCCGCGCTTAGGCATGGACAATCTTCCATAATTAAGATTCTTAGCAATATTTTTGGACAACGAGATTTAGGTCGATGGAGTCCACAGGGATATCGCCTTCACCTGAGGCGAGAACTTTTTCAACTGCTATCGGCTGAGGTTGAAGAACGTCGTAAGCAAGCAGACTCTTCACGCACTGATATGCTTTGCGATCTCATATTTACTTGCGATGAAACAGGTGAACCATTAAGCAATGAAGAGGTGCGTGACCTCCTATTATCGCCTATATTCGCAGCTGGTGATGCCTCAGGGACTGCAATTACTTGGTCTCTTTACTGGGTTCACCGTTTACCTAACGTTCGCGATCGCCTCCTTGAGGAGCTCGACAGCCTTGGTGAAAATCCAGACCCTATGAGTATTGTCGCACTACCCTACCTTAGTGCTGTTTGTAACGAAGCTTTGCGAATTTACCCCACTCAGCTGTTTACATTTCCCAGGTTAGTAGAATCGCCAGTTGAGGTGATGGGCTACACATTGAATCCTGGTACAGTAATTATTGGTAATATTTATTCGACACATCAGCGAGAAGATTTATATCCCGAGCCAAAAGAATTCAAGCCAGAGCGCTTTTTAGAAAAACAATTCTCCCCCTACGAATTCTTTCCTTTTGGCGGTGGTTCTCGTGTGTGTATCGGAGCCACCTTTGCACTCTTTGAAATGAAACTGGTATTAGCAACAATTCTTTCACACTATCAATTAAGGTTAGTTAGTAAGTACCCGGAACGACCCAAATTTGGAGGTCTAATTTCTTACCCCGCCAGCGGTGTCAAGATGGTCATGCATAGTCGTCGTCAACATCAAGTACAGTCCCAGCCATTGACCGTTGGTTCCGTTTAACACCTGTCAATAATTTAACATTTACCAAAAAATACTCATGAAACTACCTGATGGACCAAAAACTTCTCCCTGGTTGCTCAATCATCAATTTAAAACCGATCCCCTTGGCTTCATGGATGCTATGAGCAAATCTTATGGTGACATTTTCACCATTATGGCTGGTTCTACTCCTTTAGTCATAGTCAGTCACCCACAAGGGATAAAACAGATTTTTACGAGTGCCAAAGAGATTACAGCTTCTGGTAAACTTAACCAAGGAGCCGCACCGTTAGTTGGAACCAACGGACTACTTATGCTTGATGGCTTGCCCCACAAACATCGTCGTCAGTTGTTGATGCCTCCTCTACATGGGACTCGCGTACAATCCTATGGGCAGCGTATCTGTCAAGTAGCAGAGAAGGTTATGAACGGTCTGGCGATCGGCAAACCTTTTTATGCCTACTCCATAATGCAAAAGATTACCCTCGAAGTGATATTGCAAGCTTTGTTTGGTTTGCATCAGGGAGAGCGATACGAACAGTTTAGGCAAATCCTATCAAATTTACTCAGTTTTGCTCGGTCTGGTTGGTTGGGGTTATCCCTGTCCTATCCCTTTCTACAAAAAGATTTAGGTCTGTGGAGTCCGTGGGGATACTGGCTCGATCTCCAGGGGCAGTTTGACAAGTTACTTTATGCTGAAATTGAAGAACGCCGTCAACAAGCAGACTCCTCCCGGACAGATGTTCTATCCGAGCTGCTCTTTACCCATGATGAAATGGGTCAACCAATGACCAATAAGGACATACAGGATTTGTTTCCATCATTGCTATTTGGCGGTCAGGATGCCTCAGCCACTGCCATAACTTGGTCATTATACTGGATTCACCGTTTAAAAAATGTTCGTGAACAATTGCTAGAAGAACTTGATACCCTTGGTGAATCCCCCGATCCTATGGCGATCGCCGCACTACCTTATTTAAGTGCTGTGTGTAATGAAGCACTACGAATTTATCCGACTCAGGTAGTCACATTTCCAAGATTAGTAGAATCCCCAATTGAGGTAATGGGCTACGAATTGAGCCCTGGTACAATCACCAGAGGCTGTATTTATCTGACACATCAGCGTGAGGACTTATATCCACAACCAAAGCAATTTAAGCCAGAACGCTTTCTCGAAAGACAGTACTCTCCCTATGAATTTTTACCTTTTGGGGGCGGTGCTCGTCGTTGTCCAGGTGAAGTATTAGCACTTTTTGAAATGAAGCTCGTCTTGGCAACTATTCTCTCAGGCTATCAATTAGCACTCACAAATGAAAAAAAAGTTGAAAAACCAAAGGCTCGAGGTGTTAACTATCCCCCTGCTAGTGGCCTGAAGATGATGATGCTGGGGGTAAGTCCACGTCAAGGGCGATCGCAACAGCTTGTTAGTAGTTCCACTTAAAGAAAGCAATTCACTCACAAATATGCAAACTCCACAAACGGATCTACCCCCCCTTACAGATTGTCGTTTTTGTTCGTTGGTTTCTAAAGCGAGCGGAGAAAATCCAATTGGTACAGCTGGCAGTTGTGACCATTGGCTAATTATGGAATTTCCACAACCTTGGCCGCAAGACCTGTTTCAGCAAGATTCAAGAATCAAGCCGATAATCAGTCTATTCCAAGAGTTAATTGCTAGGCACGGGATCAAGGTGAGACCAATATTAATTGCTCCTGATCGCGAATACTCTCATCCTGGCTCGATCCGCGTGTTGCACTATTACCGTCCTTTTAAGATGTTTTCTCAGTTTGAAAAGCAGGAGTTTGTTGTTCCAGAAGAGAAAACAACTGCTTTAGTAACGGCAATATTTAAGCAGTTAATGAAACAGCCTAACGATTTACTACAGTTTCAGCAGTATGAGCAACATACGAGCCACATCCGCGAACTTATGGTTTGTACTCATGCTCAAGTAGACCTTGCCTGCGGCAGATTTGGAACTCCCCTATATCGTCGGTTACGTAAGGAATACGCTCCTGCTTCCAATGGACAATTAAGGGTCTGGCAATCAACTCACTTTGGTGGTCATCAGTTTGCCCCTACCCTAGTTGATTTACCCCAAGGGTGCTTATGGGGACATTTAGAACCAGGAGTCCTCGATTTGCTAGTCAAGAAAAATGGTTCAGTCTTAGACTTGAGTCCATTCTACCGAGGATGGACGGGTTTAACTAAATTTGAACAAATCGCTGAACGGGAGATTTGGATGCAGTTGGGTTGGACTTGGTGGGACTACTTGAAAGCTGGTGTAGTACTTACGACGGAAGAAGTTGATCAAGAACAAGAGGCTGATTGGGCAAAAGTACGTATTGATTTTGCTGCCCCAAATGGAAGTGTGTCTGGTGCCTATGAAGTCACAGTGGAAGCTAGTCATGAAGTTATGAGTGCGCTTAACTCCGGAAAAGATATGAAACTAAAAACGGTGAAGCAATATTGCGTTAGCCATTTAGTTAAGGTTGAGTAAAAAGTTGTTAGCAATGCTGTTAGATTTGTTTAAATTCCTTCCCCCAGACACTAACTTTAAAAAATGATTAAAGAGCAAAAAATTAATATTACAAATGAAATTCTTAATGGTAATCTCATCAAACTAATGTTCAAATTATCCATTCCAAGCGTTTTAGGAATGCTTCTAATTGGCTTGACTACTTTTGTTGATGCTTTATGTGCAGGCCAACTTATTGGTGAAACTGCCTTGGCAGCTATATCTCTTGCTATGCCACTGACCTCTATTGCCATTGGGGTTGCTATGTCTGTCGGAGTTGGTTCTGCCTCAGTTTTAAGTCGAGCCATTGGTTCAGGAGATGCCAAAACTCAGTCCAAAATATTTGGGACTCTCACAATTTTGAGTCTCATTATCTCCTCTTTTATCACTGTCGTTGGATGCAGCTTTGCTAAAGAATTAATTTCATTTATGGGCGGAGAGGGTGAAGTTGCTGCATACGGAGCCGATTACTTTAAAACTTATATGTTAGGTTCAGTATTTTTAGTTATAGCAGTCTCTTCAAGTCAGCTAATTAAAGCCGAGGGTAAAATTCCTTTAGCAACATTATTTGCAGGTCTTTATGTATTCATCAATATTCTCTTAAATATTGTATTTATTATTCGATTTCATTGGGGTATTCAAGGGATAGCTTTTGCTACTGTCATTGCGGCATTAATCTATTCAATTTTAAATATTACATACTTTGTTTCTGGGAAAAGTTTTCTTTTAGTTAATCCTAAAAAGTTAACTCTTGCGATAGATTTATTACCAGCAATTTTATCAGTAGGTGTATCAGTACTGCTTATGCAAATCATGAGCATAGTTCAACAAATCGTGCTTTTTAAATCAATCGCTCAATACGGCACAGATAGTGACATTGCCTTTGCAGGAGCAACCATTAGATTGTATTTCTTGCTTATCAACCCTTTGTATGGGTTTGTACAAGCCCTAAATCCTATTATTGGTATGAACTATGGAGCACAAAATTATCAAAGACTCAAGAAGGCTTACTTAATTTTTGGGATAGGTAGTACAGTTTTTTTAATCTTAATATGGCTACCTTTACAAATTTATCCAACGTTTTTTTTACGCTGGCTAATACCTGATTTTAGCTTTACTTATAACGATATACTCAACTTTCACATTGTGACTTTTTTACTACCATCAGCTGCTTTTGGAGCGTGTAGTATTGCATTATTTCAAGCTATAGGCAATGGAAAAATAGCAGTATTTATTACCCTTTTAAGAGAAATATTTTTATTTTTACCAATTTTGTTAACTTTACCAATATTTTTTGGAGTCAATGGAATTTACTATGGTGTAGCTTCCGTAGAGCTATTAACTTCTTTAATGGTTGTTGTATTTACATGGATAGAATTTGGAAAAATTTATTCTCAAATAGGAATAAAAAGAAGAATTTAAATATTTAAAATATAGACCCGCTATTTAGAAGAATTAAAATCAAAAATATATTATTATAATTTTAAATGCTTAAGCACTTCAAAGGAGAGATTACGATGGCAACTATGGGAAAATATTGCAAAGCTTACCCTATCCAGAAGTTACGACAGTTCAATCAGTGGACTGAAAATACTAAAAATACAAGACAAGAAAAAAAAGAGGTTGATGGCAAGGAAGTCGAAGTGAATAGAACACTTACCGAAGATGACTTTCTATATCTCCAAGAAAACTACGTAGTCACAGATGGAATTTTCAAGGACGAAAATATTATTTTTGACAATGTCACTCCTGAATGGAAAGAGTTTTGTCACAAGTCCCTCGCATTTGAGATTCCAGTCTATGAACCTGTACAAGTGCAAGCATCAGTAAATCAAGACAAAAGTGATTCTTAACTAGGAGACACTTTCATGAACGAGTTAGTACAAAGATTATCATCCGGGGAACATCCTGTCGAAGCTAGCTTAGGACCTGAAAAAACAGCCACTGCTTTGAAAGAGTGTATTGACCGTGGATATGTTCATATCAAATTCACGAATACCAGAGGAGGAACTGATTTAGGTGTTAAACTCGACCTAGAAGCATCTAAATTCAATGAAGCTGACTTTGAGCATCAAACGGGGAAGGTTCATCTGGTTGGTAACCTGACACTGAATTACGTAAAAGTTCGATGTATTGCAGATCTTGACTTGGGGACACTGGAAGGTAAAGGACGCCTTGAACCTGTGGAAGTATAATAACAATTGGGTTTTTAACCGCAGATGGACGCAGATAAACGCAGATAGTTTTCTGTTATATTCGCTAGGAGGATAAATATGTATCAAGACGATAAAGAAGACACGACGATTTACAAGGTTGTGGTTAATCACGAAGAACAGTATTCTATTTGGCCGGCTGACCGAGAGAACGCACTAGGTTGGAAAGATGCTGGCAAAAGTGGTCTCAAACAAGAATGTCTCGATTACATCAAAGAAGTTTGGACTGATATGAGACCGCTCAGTCTCCGGAAAAAGATGGAAGAAGCTGCTCGCACTGAGGTGTAAGGTATTGAAATTGCATATTTATTATCGTCCTCCCCCTACACCCGATGTTGAAGTCAGCAAGGTATCAGATAAGAATTCCAAGTTTTTACAACCCATGTCTTAATTTCAAAAGCATCTTCCAATGGTTACCAGATATTCCATCATTGGGAATAATAAATTTGAAACAGTGCGCTATACCTTGCTAGAACCAACTGTAGGCAAAGGGCTTGTCTGGATTAACCAAACGCAATACTTTGAAGGCATACCTTTACGGGTTTGGAACTTTTGTTTGGGAGGTTATCAAATTTGTCAAAAGTGGCTCCAATCTCGTCAAGGTTGCTCTCTTTCTACTGATGAAATTCTGCAATATCAACGTATTGTTGTCATCTTAGATGAAATCATTGAGTTAATAGTATTAATTGATACATTCATTCAATTTGAACAATTTAAAAACCAAAGAATTTTTGAAAAATTACAAGTTGTAATTGCAGAGCATCTGGGTCTTCAAGAAAACCAAGTCAGTCTAACATCAAATTTTGTGAAGAATTTAGGAGCAGGTTCATTAGATATGTTGGAACTAGTGGTGTTGATGGAGAAAGCTTTCGATATTCAAATTGAGTATGAAGTCACTAAGGATATTGTGATTGTACAAAAACTGGTTCATTATATTAGTCAAAACATGACTTCTTGAGAATGTGCTTCTAAGTTTTTCTGGAGCGCCGATACTTAGTCTGACATCTTGACCCATTCTCAACAAGATATAAAAAACCGGGTTTCTGAACGATATATTAAGCTTTCCAAGCGATATGATTGGCATCCGTACCCGGTTTTTGACCTAGGTGCAAGATGTGAGTAGGTGCAAAATATAAGTAGTGCTAAATTTTAGGTTGACCAGAGAATATAAGCAATTGTTACAGACGCACAGCGATCGCTCTCAATACTGCGTCGGATATGCCCCGAATTAAAATTCGGGTGCTCAAGCTTAAACCCGTTAAAAAGGGTTAAAAATTATATACAATCAGATTTATCTAACTTTGGCTAAAAGCTGCGAAATTTATTTGTTGGCTCTTAACTAAGCAGTATTGCGATCGCTCTGACTTTTCTAAAAACTTAATTGCTTTTTTACCAAATCTGATGGTCACTGATATAAGGAATAAGTGCTGACATCTGAGACAGACGTACCACAAGAGATATAGTCAGACTTTTTATGCGGAAGTCTTTAAGGTAGATGCGGTAGTACTACCTGCACCAAGTCGCGCCATAATGGAGATGATTGTGACACTCCTGGTCTATAGGTTTAAATAATTAAGTCTAACTAGCAACGATAAAATAAAACAAACCGACCAAAGGCAATCTTTATGGCAACCCAACTTGGTGAAACCAAATTGCTATCCGAACTGGTAATATCGTGGGAAGCGTTGCCCAACGATTTTCAATTAGAGGATGAACCAGTGGAAAATACAGGTCAGCCAATCTTGGCTGGTGCTTTGCGTGAAAGTTTAGAAATCAGTGGTTTTATCCAACCTCAGATGTTGATTGCTTCCAATTTTGGTCTTTGTGCGACTGTGAATGGACAATTTGTCGTGAAAGCACCGGATTGGGTCTATGTTCCCAGTGTCAATCAAGTTTTGGGAGAACGTAAAAGCTATACTCCCAATTTGGAAGGGGATGTACCGACAGTGGTGATGGAATTTTTATCCGACACTCAGGGGGAAGAGTATTCGGTCAAGCGAACCTATCCGCCAGGAAAATGGTTTTTTTACGAGCAAATTTTGCAGGTTCCTATATATGTGATTTTTGACCCCAATGGCGGTTTGTTGGAATTTTATCAACTCGAAAATAGACGCTACGAATTAAAGCAACCAGATGAAAATGGTCGTCATTGGATTGATTCAATAAGCTTATTTTTAGGGACTTGGCAAGGAACAAAAGAAGCCCGAACTGGTTATTGGTTACGATGGTGGGATCAGACAGGTCATTTGTTACCTTGGGCTGTAGAACTGATTGAACAAGAACGCCAACGCGCCGAACAAGAACGCCAACGCGCCGAACAAGAACGTCAGCAAAAGGAACGGCTTATTGCTTATTTGCAATCTCAAGGTATTGACCCAAATAGTTTGCCCATAAATTAAACATAACTTTTAACCCGTTATAACGGGTTTTAGCTTTTAGTCCAAATTTTAATTTGGGGCTCAAGATGGCTCCTTACAATAACGCGCAGGCATTATCTGGCTATAACGACGAAACTCAGATAAATACTGTTCGAGGACAACAAACTGAGGTAAGTTAAGACTGTAGTAAATCCAGCGCCCTTCCTGGCGAGAACGAACCAAACCTGCTTCTTTGAGAGTTTTGAGATGAAACGACAGTTTTGACTGGGTTACCTCTAAAAAATTGCATAAATCGCACACACAAAGCTCTTTATCTCGCAGTAGCTCTATAACGCTAACTCTCAGTGGATCGGATAAAGCATGAAAGCCGATCGCAATTGAGTCAGGAGTGAGGGTGGAGAAGGTTTGCATCAATCCAACTGGCATAAATTAGGGTGTTCACACGATCTATTGTGAACTAATTTCCCTATGTTCAGCATAAGTCCTTGTAATTAAAACATTTTATACAGAAGGTGTATAAGACCTATTGCTAACAACACTGCTTATTTCAGCAACTAACTTATCATATTCTGTATCGGTTAAAACAGGTTCTGCTCCTGATAGCGCAATCGATTCCTCCAAATCAATCCACGACTTGCAACCACCATACTCAGGGAGATAAGGAATTTCCCGTACACTGGGTAATTTGTAAGCCCGTAGCAGGAGAACATATAGGGGTTGACGCGGTTTCCATTTTAGGCGATCGCTTATAAAATCCTCATTCCAAATATGGAACGGAAGTAACGCGCTGACAATTGACTCCTCACTCACGGGAAAAATATTCGTAATCGCAGCCCAACTCCCAATTCTGATTGTTTCCGGGTGCCAACCAGATGTCACCGGAACGACCAAATGAGCGTACTCTGGTTTTAGCAAGAAAGGTTGTTGATGTTCGTAAGTTGGGTAAAGCAGAACCTCCTCATAAGCTACTTGAAAGCGTCCCTCCCGTTCGTGTATCCCGCCTTTGCGGAGGAGCATAATAGTTTTACCGCTTTCTAAGGCATCAATAGCAACAGCCCACTCTTTCAATGCATGAGAAATCATAGCCAGTCTTTCTAAAAAATCCACTTTAACAGTTATCTGTTATCAGTTACCAGTTTCCAAAGCTTAGGTCATGATTCCTCCACTTTCAATCCTACTCGGTTAGCAGTAATTGAGGAGCCAGAAACCGGGTTTCTTACTTGCGCTTAACCGACAAGTATTACCTTCACTTTAGCAATCTGATTGAATTTGTGAGAATTGCCAGTCTGCAGAAACCCGGTATCTCAGAGATACCAGGTTTCTTTGCCTTTTATGAAGGATGCACAGATTGCTATATACGTATGTCAAACTGTGTACTGATTTAAACTTTTAAAAAACTTATATTCCCAAGGACAGGCTTTTTTTTTATTAGACCATGCTTTAGACAGACGAGCTAGATCATTAATCAGGTTATTTTTTATAGGTAAACATCTCTAGAAAATTTCATTTTCTGTCTGAAATAGCTAGTTAGTGGCTGGCTTTTTAGAAACATCACAGCAATTTCGCAAATTATAGCAAATCAATGATTTGCTCAAGACATTTAGCGTGAACTGTAGGAGATAAAAATGAACGGAAACAATCGGACAAATTTGTTCCAAAAGCTTGCTACCTTAGTAGGAGTTGCTAGTGCTGGTACCTTGTTAAGTCTTCCAGCAGTTGCATTGCCTAACTCCAACAACATAAAAATTAGTGAAGCTCCTGTAAACGGTACCATTTACAGTCAGACTCAGACAGAAGAACCTTATAATAACACCACACCCGGAACGCAACAATATCCAGGTACTACCACCACTCCCGGAACACAACAATATCCAGGTACTACCACCACTCCCGGAACACAACAGTATCCAGGTACTACCACTACTCCCGGAACACAACAGTATCCAGGTACTACCACTACTCCCGGAACACAACAATATCCAGGTACTACCACTACTCCCGGAACACAACAATATCCAGGTACTACCAACGATGTAACCCAGCCAAACTATAACCCTGCTAGACCCCAACAAACCACAGATGATGGCACAACAGGTGTACAAGATACTGATGGCGGTGTAAGAGCACTGTGGTAAATTTTCAAGGGATTTGTTAGCTGATAGTGGTTTATGTAAAGACGCGCTATGACGTGTCTTTACAAGGTTTTGCAATAAGAAAAATGGTTTAATACCAATTCTCTAAAATAGGACAACAGATATCGTGAGTAAGGGCGAATAGCCAAGAGCCCCTACATATATTTGATGTGTAGCGAAATTGTAGAGAATTGGTTTAACTCTCCCATAGATAGATGCCTAATAAACAACTAATGTAATTGGATACTAAATGATTAATCATTGATTGCAGATTATTCATATGTTGTCCAAGCAGTCACTCAAGCTAGTTGTTTTGATTTCTACAGTTGGATTAAGTTTAAGTCCTCAGCGATCGCTAGCATCTGAGCGATATGTTGAGGAATTATTAAAGAAACCCGCAATTATACCAATAAATTATTACCTTGATGATTTACTAATTACAGAACCTACTCACCTACAAATAAATCTAAGTCGCCGTCAAGTCACCCTTTACCGAGGAAAAACCCAAGTAAAAAGTTATCCAATTGCTGTGGGACGTCGGGGTTGGGAAACCCCTATTGGTCATTTCCGAGTCCGTGATATGTTAGTCAATCCCAAATGGATACATCCTTTTAAAGGGACAGCTATCAGAGGAGGAGACCCGGAAAATCCTCTTGGTAAATACTGGATTGGATTTTGGACAAACGGTAAAAATTGGGTAGGCTTTCACGGTACCCCCAATCCCGAATCTGTTGGTAGAGCAGCTTCCCATGGTTGCATCCGTATGTACAACAAGGACATTGAAGAATTATTCTCTCAGGTCAGTATTGGAACACCTGTGACTGTGGTGAGGTAAGAGGGGTGTAGGGGTGTAAGGGTGTGGGGTGTAGGGGAAAATAACTGAACAATTTGTCAACCACCCGTAAGTAATATTAAAAAAGGTACTATCAGGATTTCAGCATGCAAAAGCGACGATTGGGCACATCAGACGTGCAAATTACACCCGTATTAATGGGAACCTGGCAAGCAGGGAAAAAAATGTGGGTGGGAATTGAGGACAAGGATTCGATTCAGGCGATACGATCTGCATTTGAAGCTGGTATCACAACAATGGACACAGCAGAAGTCTACGGGGAAGGTCACTCAGAACGTATTATCGCTGAAGCTTTATCTGATGTTCGCGATCGCGTAGAATATGCATCAAAAGTTTTTGCTAACCATCTTAAGTATGACCAAGTGATTGAGGCGTGCGATCGCTCCCTCAAAAACCTCAAAACCGACTACATAGACCTCTACCAAATTCACTGGCCCTCTGGCTCATTCAATTCTGAAGTGGTCCCGATAGAGGAGACAATGAGTGCGTTGAACAAACTGAAAGAACAAGGTAAAATCCGAGCCATCGGAGTTTCCAACTTTTCCCGCGCTCAACTAGAAGAAGCATCTAACTACGGACGTATTGACAGCTTGCAGCCTCCCTACTCCTTATTTTGGCGGTACGTTGAGAAGGATGCAATGCCTTATTGCGTGGAAAACAATATATCCATTCTTGCCTATTCACCTCTAGCCCAGGGATTGTTGACAGGGAAATTTGAGCCCGGACATAAATTCGATCCCCAAGATAACCGCGCTGACAACAAGCTTTTCCAAGGAGAGAATTTTGAACGCGCCCAACAAGCTTTAGATAAACTGCGTCCTATCGCAGAACGTCATAATTGTACCCTTGCCCAGTTAGCACTGGCATGGTTGATAGCCCAACCGCAAACAAATGCGATCGCAGGTGCAAGAAATCAAGAACAAGCCACCGCCAACGCCAAAGCTGCTTCCGTTCAACTTTCCACTGAAGAACTCCAAGATATTGATTCTATTGGTCGCATTGTCACCGACCATCTCGACGAAGGTCCAGTTATGTGGGATTGGTAAGTCCCTGGGGTGTAGGAGTGTAGGAGTGTAGGTGATTGGTTCTTCCCCTACACCCCACACCCCACACCCTACACCCTCCTATTGTTAACTTCAGTAAACATCCCCTTGCGATTTTCTGTTAGAGTGATAACCTAATAAATAAGACACCAAACAAGGCATAACGAAGCAAGCAGGGCAAATGGCTTGGTGTCTCCTGTCAGAAGCCCGATTCAATCTCAGTATTTGGAATGCTAAGTGGCGAATTACCTGAGTCAAAAGGTGAAGCCAAATCCCGAAGCGGAAAAACGAAGAAATGCTGAGGTTGCTAGCTGTATTGTCCACCCTAGTTGTTGATTCTCAGATTACTTTTTTCTCAGAGATAAGATCAATTTGATTCACTACGAAATCCTTAAGAAAACCTGGTCGCACTCGACCAGGTTTCCACGTTTTTAGCATGCTTCCAATCTTTATAGTCGCTACAGGGATTTCCAAGAAATAAATTATCCATCTTGTGGTACGGGCGTCCCCGCCCGTCCCTGATTGGTAGCCAACGGGCGTCCCTAATTGGAGGTCACAAGAAGTTTTAAGATACTTTTTTATTTGGAAGCCCCTCAACGCTCTCCCAATACAAACCAAGATATAGCATTTTTAAAACCAATCTGCGTTTATCTGCGTACATCTGCGGTTTTTTAATTCGACCTTGGATTCGATGAATAACTGATAACAGAAGATTGATTGACAAAAATTATCATTTGTCTTAATTTAAATTGAGAACTTCTATCATCACTCATTCACTTGGTGGTGACAATGAATTAAATCCGAATTCCAAACCCCAAATTATTTAATGACTTATCAAACCTATCGATTGATAATGCCACGTGCTAAACCTGTCATAGGCTTGGTAGCAGCGGGTCTGGTTTTACTAGCGTGCGTATTTGCAAGTATTTCCTTTGGCGCGGCGGATATTCCTGGGTCAACCATATTGCAATCCTTTACTTCCTTTGACGGTTCTAGAGAACACCTCATCATCCGTACCATCAGATTACCGCGATCGCTACTGGCAATGATAGTAGGTGCAGCCATATCGACATCAGGTGCAATCATGCAAGGTATTACCCGCAATCCCTTAGCCGATCCCGGTATTTTAGGAATTAATGCGGGTGCGGTATTCGCGGTAGTCGTTGCTATCTTTGTCTTAGGCACATCGGAACCCAGCTTTTATGTTTGGTGTGCTTTCGTTGGGGCGGGTGTAACGGCTGTCAGCGTTTACTTTTTGGCGTCTTTAGGTCGCAATGGTATTACCCCACTCAATCTGACAATTGCTGGCGCAGCCATTAGCGCTTTACTTGCTTCGCTAACCACTGCCATATTAATCATCAGTCAGCGCACATTAGAAGAAATTCGTTTTTGGCTAGCTGGTTCTTTGGCAGGTGTGGACGAAAATCTCATTACCCAAGTGCTACCCTATGTTTGTGTAGGGATGATAATAGCATTAGCCATCTCCAAACAAATCACAATATTGAGTTTGGGGGAAGATGTCGCCAGAGGCTTGGGACAGCAAACCACCTGGGTAAAAATCGTTGCTGCTGTAAGCGTCTTATTCTTAGCTGGTAGCGCTGTTGCTGTTGCAGGTGCTATTGGATTTATTGGTTTAGTCGTACCCCACATTGTCCGGCTATTAGTAGGGGTCAATTATCGTTGGATTTTACCATATAGTGCTGTGTTTGGGGCAATATTACTTTTAGCATCAGATACATTGGGCAGAGTGCTGATTCAACCGCAAGAAATCCCCGTGGGAGTCATGACAGCCTTAGTTGGTTCGCCATTCTTCATTTATTTAGCTAAAACCAAGGTGAAGAAATGAAGCACAATTCCCTTGTTTTCCGTTCCCAAAAATTTTCAATTTCCTTCCGCCTTCAAAAACGCGTTCCCCTCGTTTTTCTCATCATCACACTTATCACTTTAGTGGCGATAGTGCTGAACACCAGCATAGGAGAATATCCTATTTCGCCCTTAGATATTATTTTAACGCTACTAGGAATAGATACGGGAAATCCAGATCATGCTTTCGTGATTTATACCTTACGATTGCCAACAACTATCACTGCTTGTCTTGTCGGTATAGCTTTAGCCATTTCTGGAACCATTCTCCAAGGTATTACCCGCAACCCCCTTGCTGACCCTGGTATCATTGGGATTAACGCTGGTGCCAGTTTGATAGCGGTGACCCTCATTGTACTGTTACCCGGTTTACCGGCGGGAGTATTGCCCCTCTCTGCTTTTGGAGGTGCATTGGCGGCTTCATTGTTAGTTTATTTCTTAGCGTGGGATAAGGGAACTCATCCGGTTCGCCTGATTTTAATCGGTGTGGGAATTGCAGCTGTTGCTGGTGCTTTGACGAGTTTGATGATAACATTTGGCAATATTTATGATGTCAGTCAAGCTTTGGTGTGGTTAGCAGGTAGTGTTTACGGACGCAGTTGGGAACAAGTTTTCTCGTTGCTACCTTGGTTGATTGTTTTTGTCCCTTTGGCTTTGCTGAAAGCACCACAATTGAACGCAATGGTGCTAGGTGATGATATTGCCAAAGGTTTGGGAAGCCGCGTGGAATGGGAACGGGGTTGGTTACTGTTAATAGTTGCAGCACTTTCTGGAGCAGCGGTAGCCACAGCCGGGACGATTGTTTTTATCGGTTTAATTGCTCCCCATATAGGTCGTCAATTAGTAGGTAATACCCATGAAGGATTGATTCCTGTTTCTGGAATGATAGGAGCAATGATTGTCGTTTTCGCAGATTTTGTGGGAAGAACTTTGTTTGCTCCCATTGAACTTCCTTGCGGGATTATTACCGCTGTCATTGGTGCGCCTTACTTTCTTTATTTATTAGTACAAAATCGTCAAAAATAAATGGGATTATATACTCACTTAAATCACCAAATCTCAACCCACAACCTAACTTTAGGTTATGCTGATACAGCAATAATTAAAAATATTGATTTAACTATACCTAAAGGCAAAATAACTGCCTTAGTTGGTGGGAATGGTTGTGGCAAATCTACACTTTTAAGAGGTTTAGCAAGATTACTGAAACCTCGTGGGGGAAGTGTTTATTTAGATGCAGCAGACTTATTCAAGTTATCGACAAAAGATGTTGCTAAAAAATTAGGAATTTTGACACAAAGCCCAGTTGCTCCAGAAGGATTAACAGTCAGAGATTTAGTCGCTTGTGGTCGTCATCCCTATCAAAGTTGGTTGCAACAATGGTCAAAAGAAGATGAACGAATGGTAGAACTGGCATTAGAAACAACCGGGATCAAAGAATTTGCAGAACGGGAATTAGATACTCTTTCTGGTGGACAGCGACAACGAGCTTGGATTGCAATGGCATTAGCTCAAAATACTGATATTTTATTACTAGATGAACCAACGACTTTTTTGGATTTGGCACATCAAATTGAGGTTCTAGATTTGCTGTGGGAGTTGAACCAAACCCAGGGACGAACGTTGGTGATGGTGCTGCACGATCTCAATCAAGCTTGTCGTTACGCTGATTATGTGGTAGCGGTGAAACAGGGTAATATTTATACACAAGGTAAACCAGAAGAGGTAATGACAGAAACAATGGTACGCGAGGTATTTGGACTAGAATGCCATATTGTTCCTGACCCTGTGGCGGGGACACCAATGTGCGTGCCAATTGGACGCAAAGTCAAGCTAGGTCATGGAGTGATTTAGGATGACTGAAAAGCCTTTGTCCGAAAGCGTTTATCAGCCAAAATGGGTTTAAAACCCTGTGCTTCTAGCACAGCTTTGTATGACAATTTGAGCATGAGAGTACAACTCATTGTTTAATAAATCACATCAACTGCGCCTTGAGCGATCGCAAAATGTAGTTTATACTTTGCACGGGAATACACTGAGCGTTTGACGTTGCTGGGATCTATTAGCTATAAGTTATTGGCTCTTAGCTGATAGCTGAAGTGCTGACCGCTCAAAGTATAAGCTGAAAATTCTATGACAACAACACCAACCTTTAACTCCTGCGTTACCTGTCCCAAACCAAATTCTCAGGCTTCCCTGCGTTTATTCTGCTTTCCCTATGCGGGCGGTAGTTCTCTAGTTTTCCGCTCTTGGTCAAACAGTCTTCCCTCTTTTGTCGAAGTTTGTCCCATAGAACTTCCCGGAAGGGGAACTCAGATGAGGACTGCACCATTTTCTCAGATGGAACCCCTGGTTAAATCTATTGCTTCTGCCCTTCTACCATATTTAGACAAGCCATTTGCTTTTTTTGGTCATAGCATGGGTACGCTTGTTAGTTTTGAGTTAACCCGTCTGCTTCGCCAGCAAAATGAAATCAGCCCAGTTCACCTGTTTGTATCCGGTCGCCGCGCTCCTCAAATCCCCGATCCCAAGCCACCTATACACGCTTTACCAGAACCTGAGTTTATCGAAGAACTTCGGCGTTTGAACGGTACACCAGAAGCAGTGTTGGAAAATGCGGAACTGATGCAACTGTTACTTCCTATACTACGGGCAGATTTTACGGTTCTGGAAACCTATGTTTACACTCACCAGCCGCCACTTGATTGTCCCATAACTGTTTTTGGCGGTTTACAAGACCAAGAAGCTAATCCTGATGAATTGGAAGCATGGCGAGAACACACAAGCGCTTCATTTTCATTACATATGTTTCCAGGTGACCACTTTTTCATTAACTCGGATCGGTTGCTGTTGATGGAAGTTCTTTCCAAAAAGTTGCACTTGTGAAGAAACATGGGGTGTAGGGGTGTCTGTAGGTAGATGACGGCTGACTATTTGAGATACTAAAGACTGGTGCAATGTGAAATAAAGTTGGTTAAAATAGCAGCGTTGAAAAAATCCGTAGCTTTCTTTGACTTTAAACCACAGATGGACATAGATAAGCAGAGATATTTTATTGATGTTCATCCGTATTTGTCTGTGGTTTTCTTTGTGAAAAACCAACTTCTATAATAGTTTGATCTGCTGTGACTTGTACCCAAAACATTGTTATGATGGTTGCTTCCGCAATTGGCGAAGAAGCGATCGCATCGAATCTCAAGCAGTTTCTTTTGGTACTGACAGTTTCTTTAGGGGTCGCGACAGTCTCTCAGACTTTTAGCTGGTTTCGCCAAATCCCTTACACCTTACTACTCGTGATTGTGGGGTTGGGATTGGCTTATGCTGATGTCCGTCTGGTGGATCTTTTCCCTGATTTAATACTGTTGATTTTTCTACCACCCCTACTGTTTGAAGCTGCATGGAACTTAAAATGGTCGGATTTAAAGAAAGATTGGCTGCCAATTAGCCTGTATGCTGTTTTGGGAGTTGTCATTACCATAGTTGGGATAGCAGTCGGTCTCAATCAAATCGCCGGACTCTCAATCACCACAGCTTTACTCATCGGCGCAAGTCTTTCTGCAACTGACCCAGTTTCCGTGACTGCTTTATTTCGAGAATTGGGAGTTCCTAACCGTCTCACAACACTGATGGAAGGCGAAAGCTTGTTTAATGACGGTATGGCTGTTGTAGCCTTTGGTTTTTTGGTAGGATTGCCTTTAGGAACAACTCACTTGGAACTCCAACCAATTGTCATTGAACTTGTTAAAGTTGTTGGTATTGGTGTTGCGGTTGGCGCATTGATTGGGTTTGCCATTTCTTACCTAACTCAACGCTTCGATTTACCACTGGTAGAACAATCCTTAACCTTTATTAGTGCTTATGGGACATACCTTATTATTGAAGACTTAGGTGGTTCCGGAGTCATTGGGGTTGTAACCACAGGCTTGATTTTGGGTAATTACGGTTCCCGTATTGGGATGAACCCACGTACCCGCGCTATTGTTTCAGAATTTTGGGAATTTCTTGCCTTTTTTGTCAATTCCATCGTCTTCCTTTTAATAGGAGACCAGATTCAGTTTTCCCACTTAGGGGAGAACCTCAAAATCATTGCGGTGACTATTGGTGCAATGATTCTGATCCGGGCGATCGCGATCCTAATACTTAGCAAATTTAGCGAGATTTTACAAGCACCAAAAATCCCCTTACGCGACCAGACCGTACTTTGGTGGGGTGGGTTGCGCGGTTCCGTATCCATTGCTCTAGCATTAAGCGTACCTACAACTCTGTTAGAAAGGGAAAGTATAATCGCTACAGTGTTTGGTGTTGTTTTATTTACACTGCTAGTTCAAGGATTGACCACCAAACCCTTGTTGAAAAAACTCAATCTTCTGGGTGACCAACCTCTACGCAATCAGTATTTGGAGTTAGTCGCAAGGATTGCTGCTCTCGATCGCGTTTTGCAGCACCTTCGAGAAGACCAAAGACCCGGTATTGATGACGAGTACTACCGCTATCAAGAATCGCTAGTCAAAGGTGAGAGGGAAAATCTTCAAACAAAAATTGAAAAGTTGCAAGACGAGTATCCTAATCTCCGCGACTTTACAATTGAACAACTTCGAGGAGAACTGTTAGCGATTGAAGCAGATACCTATGCGGAGTTTGTCCGTAAAAGACGGTTAAATACAGAACTTTCTCCCTTATTGCAAGAGGTTTTACAAGATGGCGAATAACATGGGTAGGGGGAGATGTAAAAGCGGATGATTACCAAAATTTAAACCCTATTCAACATAAAGTACAGAAACCCGGTATCTCGGAGATACCGGGTTTCTTGTTTCTCACGAATGATTGCTATATATCTCTAGGATGAAAGCTTAATTATCACTGAAACTAATTGTATGACCTCAGTTAGAAGAAAAAAGTAGGCAGAATTGCTATTCTAATCTTAAAATTTAATGATGAATGACAGCTGAATGCTGAATTTAATCCTTTAAGAAATTTGAATTATAAATTGTGGGGAAACTATGGCTAAAGATAGTATGAGGACTCAAGTTGTAAATAAAGTTAAAGAAGAAGTTAACAACTGGGGAAAAAGTCAGGCAGAAAATAATACCGATCCTCGCGACAATACTAATTTACTAGAAAATCTCTGGAATGCAAAGGTCATTATAGGTTTAGCATTAATAGCCCTTGTGGTTCGAGGTTGTTACTTTTTCAGTAATGACGCCGCACCAGCTCAACTTGCGAGTACCTATGAAATCCAGAACGATACAGAAGATTTTATCAGAGAAAACGTGACAGTTAGAAGCAAACCGATTCAACAAGTCAGCTCAAGCGCTTTCACTATCAAAGATAATCAATTATTTAGTGGTGACGAACCTATCGTTGTTATCAATGCTTCGGGTGAAGCTTTTGATTTACCTAGAGCCCAAAATGTAGAGTTGCAAATCACGGGAGAGGTTCGAGAACTGAATATTCCAGTTGTTGAGCGAGATTATAAACTAGATTTGGAGGACAAGTATTTCAGAGATTATATTGATAAACCTACTGTTATTGCTCGGAGAATATTACTAGCACCTACACCTAGTCAAATCACTAGAAACCCAGTCAAATTTACTGGTAGACAGCTTGCAGTTAGGGCTAAAGTTGAAGATATTCAAAGCCCGGTTTTATTTACTCTAGATGAAAAAAATTTAATAGGAGCAGGGGAGTTGCTGGTTTTTCTGACATCGCCACCTAAAGATACTATTGAACAGGGTGATACAGTTATGGTTGTGGGTCAAGTTCGTCCCTTTGTCGTACGTGATATTGAGAGAGACTATAAAATGACTTGGGATTCGAGGGTGAGAAGACAGTTGGAAGCGGAGTTTGCAAATAAGCCTGTGTTTATTGCTGAAGAGATATATGCAGAATAGGGTGTAGGGTGTAGGGTGTGGGGTGTAGTGAACCCCTATACCCTTTACACTTTATTTAGCGCTTTGTGGCAATGCTGATGGATATATACCTTCGACAATCAACACAGGTCTTTGATTGTATTCCTTCTCTAACTGCCCTCGCAACTGGGAGTCCCAATCAAAATTGTATTCTCTCTCAATTTCGGATACAACAAATGGACGAAGTAGACCGGTAGCAACAATTCTTTCTCCTTGATTAATAGGACCTGTTTCCTTAAGGCGATCGGTTACTAGGACTAACAGTGGATTATTACCAAGAAGTGTATCGTCTTCAAGAGCAAATACACTAGGATTGTAGATTTTTGCAACATCAGCAGGTACAGCAATGACCTTATTGTAGTATGTTTGTGGTTGTTCGCTGATTTCACCTGGTACTGGCGCTAGCGCGATGGACTGTGCAATAATTGCTGGTTTCCCTTTATACTCTTGATATAAATCTTGTTCGCCTAAATCTAAACCGTATTCTTGTCTAATCGCATTGGAGTCAAATTTAGCAACTGTACCTGTTACTTGCAATCTGGAATCTTGTGGCGTAGGAAGGTTGACGGGTTGACCTGTATTATTTACAACTACAATTCTTTCACCACTAAAAACTTCTCGGTCAGTAATTGTAAACACAGTATCGTTTATCCTATTGATAGGTTGACTCCTAACGGTAACAAGTTTACCGATAAGAGCATTTGTATTTTCACTAACATCCGGTGCTGTAATGTTTTCCTTCTGTGCGACAGATTCGGAAGTCGGAGCTTCTGTAGCTTGAGGATTTTCCGCTTGCTGCTCATTATTCGCACAAGCAGGAAGAAGTATAGCTGTTAATGCAATGGCTATAACCCCTATGCGAGTATTCCATCCTTGTTTGCGATCGCTGTATTTATTGAATAGTGTCATCTTTGCTCCTCCTATCTTCTTGAGTTTATTTTGTTGTACAAAACTTCATTTCACATAGTTTGAAAGCTATTTAAAAGTGCTAGTATAATTACTTTATTTAAGCGTCCAACACTTTAATACTCCACTTTATATTATAAAAATCACTACTATTTTCCTTCTTTCTAAAGTAGGATTTAAGGAATCCTGCATAGATTCTCCTTAATAAGGGGATATAGAAATAGAAAATTTTATATCTTGTTTTTGCTTACTAAATTAGCAAAACTCACGCGATATTGGAATTCCAGTTTCTTGTCTTCAAGAATCACGATAATTTTATAGTAATTTTTTTCAGAAAATATTTTTCTCATTGCATTACATTGACTCTCATTACTATGAGTTAGTAAGTAACTGTTAGCACTGTACCTCACACTACACTAAAAAAAGTTGTTGGATGTTTTGGAAAGGGATGTTGGTTTTGAGTCAAAACTGAAAGGAGTAGCTCAAATAAATAAAATAATTTAGGTTAGCTTAAGGAACAAAATTTAACCTTTACAAGCGTTTTTTGAGTTTCTTATCGTTCATTCCAACCTACAACAACTCTTATCCGAGCAGTATTGGGTGTTGAGTGAAGGCTGTGATGACACGCTTAGTTTCCTCTGATTAAACTTACTTTTCTTGAATTTCTAACTAAAGAATGATGCAGAACAAGCAAAAGTTAGTAAATATATAGGTGCTAGAGAAAAATTTAATTTGCACCTGTAATTAAAGTTAACAATTATTGGTGTACTTGTAATGATTTTATGAACTTTACAAAAACTATGGAAATTAGAAGTTTGGTAGCAATTGAATTTACTTAAAGCTGAATGGGAATCTTGTGTAATCTTAATATGAGTTGTTATAAAGAGTGCAATAAAGATAGTAGTATTCAAGTAAGTAGTGCTTAGTAATTTTTATTAATGAAAGCTGTTTTTTGTCGTTGAGATGTTTAACCTTATGCAATCACAGAGTTTAACCTTACAAAAAATCTTACCTCTATCACTAGTTCTGCTTCTGTTTCCTCTAACATCATGTCGAGTAGAGCAAGAACAAGCAGGTCGCTTACCTGATGTAGATGTAGAAGTAGAACCTGGAAGATTACCAGAATATGATATTCAGGGACCGGACGTGAATGTTGGAGTCCGAGAGCGTACCGTCACAGTTCCTAGGGTTGTTGTCGTTCAGGAAGAGGAAACAGTGGAAGTTCCTTACATTAATATTGATGTACCTGGAGTAAACCGGGAAGAGCGTACCGTAACGGTTGAAGTTGAGGTTCCTTCTGGTGGATACGACCTTGACATTCAAGGTGTATATGCGGTAAACAACGAACTTTGGGTGGTTTCTCGACTTGAAGAGGAAAATCCAAATGCGCCAAAAGCAAGAGTACGCGTCGCCGATCGCATTGTCATCAATGCCCCAAATATGCCAGTGCGTCATTATATCATTGGAGAGCGTCCTACAAGTAGCTTTAACGAACAATACACATTTATTGATAGCCGTCAGCAAATCGCCGCGCAACTAGAGTCAGGACGTCAACTGTATGTACAACCGCAACAAGTAGCCAGCTAAAGTAATATCTTGATTAAGATATTGAAGTTAGTTTCTGCACAAATTACGCTTAGCACGATTTGTGCAGGCATTTTAGTATAAAAAATAATTATTATCAATAAATATATATATATAGCAATCCTAAATCATTCGTAAAAAATTTGATGAGCTAATAGCTAATTGCTAACTGCTAACTGCTTTTTAACTATTAGCTATTAGCTATTAGCAGTCCTCACAAAAATTTTACATTTCATTTAGGACTGCTATAGAAGAGTTATTTGTCAAGAAGATTAACTGGAGATTATGTAGTTTTCGTCAGCTTTCCGAAAAGGTGCTAAGTAATTAGGAGAAAGCAATCATGAGTATAAATGATGAATCCAATTCATCAACACAAACAGAGAATCAACAGGTAAACCATTCTGAGCAAACTATAAAGAAACCACCAAAAAGTTGGAAGCAGAGGTTGGCTTGGTTGGGTCCGGGACTAACCTGGATGGCGGCGGGAGCTGGAGGAGCGGGGGAACTCCTTTTTCCACCACGTGTAGGTTCTCTTTATGGCTACACTCTTCTTTGGGCAGCTGTTGCAGCTGTCTTTCTTAAATGGTTCATCAACCATGAGATTGGTCGTCTTGCTGTCTGTACTGGAGCAACAATTTTAGATGCATTTAAACAAGTACCTGGACCAAGAAATTGGGCAGTTTGGCTGATTGTTCTGCCACAGCTGGTGGTTTCAGTGACGGCGATCGCAGGACTAGCAGCCTCAGCTGCAACAGCACTTATTCTGGTGCTTCCTGGTAATACCTCCTTATGGATGGCTGTCATTCTGCTATCCACAATGGTATTCCTCTTATGGGGAAAATATAGCAAGCTTGAATTAGTAGCTAAAATCCTGGCAATAGCTTTGGCAATAACAGCTGTTGTAACAGCAGTCACTGTCTTTCCTAGCTTTGATACTCTTGTTGCTGGATTAGCTCCCCAGATACCACAGAATGTAAACTATCAAGAGGTTGTACCCTGGCTTAGCTTTGTACTTGCTGGTGCTGCTGGGATGACATGGTATTCCTACTGGGTTGTAGAAAAAGGATATGGTGTCGGAAAGGTGAGCGATCGCCCTGGAGAGATGCTTCATCCTGAGGACTTGAGTAGCCAAGAAAAAAAGTATTTGCGCGGCTGGATAACAGAAATGACGATAGACATCACAATTGGCGTGCTCGGAGGTCTGTTTATCGTCATCGCCTTCTTGATTTTAGGTGCAGAATTGCTAAGACCAGAGGGAATTGTGCCAGCGGAAGACCGAGTCGCCGAAGTACTGGGTCAGTTGTTGGGTAATGTATGGGGTCAGATAGGCTTCTGGTTCATGATTGTAGCAGTCTTTTTTGGCTTCTTGCAAACAACGCTAACTAATCAAGATGGATGGGGGCGCTTGCTTGCAGATGGAACAAATATTATCTTGCGATCGTTTGGCGTCGGTGGTCGCTGGTCTAATGAAGAATTTCTGCGAAAGGTGTATATTGTCGTGCTATTGACTATTGCACCTTCAGTAGTTTATATAGTTGTAGGTGAACCAGTGGCGATACTTCAACTTGCTGGAATCATAGAAGCGATTCATATTCCGTTGATCACTTGGGTAACACTCTACTTGAATAAAACCCTGTTACCAAGGCAACTGCAACCATCTAAGTTTATGTTTTGGGCAACAGTGTTAGCTGGTCTCTTCTACGCAGGGTTTGCCACTATCTACCTGCTTCAAGTGCTTGGAGTTGTTGCATCATCAAGTGGTTCAGCATGAGCAATTTCTCATTCACAATTTAATGCAGTATCATAGACTACATAATTTTGGGCAATCACCCTTTTGAAAAAACTTTTTGGTTTACTGACCCTCACTCTTCTGGCATTTTGGCAACTGCACTCATACACTGAGGAGTATCTTAGATGTTAATACGTTCTTGCACAAAAAGACACACCGCAAGGCTAGAACCTCCTCTTCCCGGTTAGCTACCGGGTTTTATACTACACGACGCTGAACTATTGCCAGCCGTGATGCCGTCGTGGTTTAAAAATACCCTAGGTGATGAACCTGGGGTTTTTGCTTGTATAATAAGAAATTTCTAAGAAATAAATTCTCCGGAAATGTGGTACGGGCGTCCCCACCTGTTTTGTACAAATGTGGTACGGGCGTCCCCACCTGTTTTGTACAAATGTGGTACGGGCGTCCTCGCCTGTCTTGTACAAATGGCGGGCTAGAAGCCCGCACCACAAGAGATATTTAAAGACTTTTTTATTTGGAAGTCTTTCATACCCTAGTACAATTTTTTGCTCCGAAATAATTTACTGCTTTTTATTTGTAAAAAAAATATAGACGAAACTCAGTAAGAGTAACCGTATTTGTGCTAATACGAAAGAATAGAAGGGTTTTCCGAAAAATTTTCTATTGTGAGTCAGTTAAAAATCTGTGAATTTATATACTTAATAACTGTTGTTCTCAATGACATATCTGAAAAACTTTGGAATCTTAACCGCACTATCAGGTATAAATTATGAATATTCTCCGTCGAACTATTAAAACAGGCATTATCGCTAGTATAGTTGCTGCCTTAATCGTATTTGGATCGCCAGCACTTTCTTACAATACTGAACATCGCATATATGAGGGGACTTCAACTCAGGTACTCAACAGCAATTCCTTGCATAAGGCTGATTTCGCTGGCTCTTCAGGACAAAGCAAGCATCTTATTAGTAGAAGGAATTGGACAAATATTGGTACTATCAGAAAAAACGTTGTTGACTTGACACCAGAAGAAAAGAGTGCATTTGTCCAAGCGATACAGACATTAAAACAGACATTTCCAGAAGGTAGCCATGTTAGTATCTACGATCAGTTTGTTGCAATACACGTAGCATCAATGGGTCTGATGTACGAAGGTGCTCAAGGTCCAGCAGCTGGGCATGATGGTGCTCATGAAAGCGCTTTATTCTTACCGTGGCATCGTGAGTTTGTGTACCGATTTGAAAAAGCTTTGCAAGCTGTCAATCCTAGTGTCACTATTCCCTACTGGGATTGGACAGATTCTAAGGCGTTAGATATTATCTTTCAAGATGACTTCATGGGACCTAATGGTCAAGGCGTTAGCTTGGTCATTCCAAATTTAGGTGATGTTCAAGGAGGACCTGTCGTGTCTGGTCCTTTTACTGCAGCTAGTGGATGGGTTCTTAACTCAAGCTTACATATAAACGATTCCGGTGAAACCTTGGGTGACGTACTCTTACGCTTTATGCGAGTCCCTCCTACAAATAACTACCCCGTTCCTAAAGAAGATGAGCAACAACTCTTTACCATTAACGACTATGAAACTTTTCGCCAAGCTTTAGAGGGATTTATCAAGCTTGATAACTCCACTCAACAACCAACACCGGGTGTGTATCAGCACAACTATTTTCACAGTTTTGTCGGTGGGGCTACCTTTGACCCAGCTGTAGGTCGTCCCGAAGCTTTAGGGACAATGGCTGCTCTTGCGAGTTCTATTAACGATCCAGTCTTTTGGCTGATTCATTCTAATGTCGATCGCCTTTGGGCTGAGTGGCAAAAAGATGGTCATAAGGGTAGCGATTATTATCCTGCATCTGGTGGACATTACGGTGAAAATCTCAAAGACAGAATGTGGCCTTGGGATGGGGGTGAGTCCACTCCAGCAAATTGGGGTCCGGGAGATTTGTTATCTTTACTACCATATATCTCCTCAGATGATATCGTCACACCCGCAGATACTTTGAATTACAGAAAGTATGGCTATAGCTATGATACGGCGTCCCGTACTAAAAAAGGAAAATGGTTCAGTTCCTAACTCTTTGTTTATCTACGTTTTAGCTGTTGAGTAGGTTATTGATTATACTTCAAGACACTTCAGTTAAAAAGTATTCAAACATCTCTTGTGGTACAGGCGTCTCGCCCGTTAGCCAACAGGAGCAGGCGAGAACGCCCACTCCACAAGATGGATAATTTATTTCTTGGAAGTTCCTAAATAGGTAAGAAACCCGGTATCTCTAAGATACCGGGTTTCTACACCCCTATCAACCCTTGTCAAAGTACTTAATTATACTTAAAAAGTACTTTACGGCTCTAAGTCGCAGGCATACCCATTCCGGTTGCGATCTTTTTTCTTTGCAAGCTCGCCGTAATAAGCAACAGGAATGCTGCGGATACCGTAATGCAGATTTATCTGCGTGCAGTTTGCAGTCGAAAGTAGTTGAAGAATATGTGCATCTCGGATTTCTAAAGCTTGATTGCAAAGCATCGTTACCAACTCCTTATCTCGATCAAACTTTGCAACTTTGCCAGAAAGTGTTAATTGCTTGTAGTAAGCGTTCGGATTGTTCCCACACTGGACAACCAAATTAAAGTTTTTACCTTTAGTATTTGCCGCAGTTACTGACAGGGTCATAAAGTCGGGATTAAATCTCACATCCGACATCTTGAAATGAGTCGTATCCCAACTCATCTGTTTATATTGACTGGGATATGCAAAGGCAGGTAGTAAGTTGGTAAATAAGAACACTGTTGCAAAAAGACCTAGAGCTTTCATAAGTTACCTCACATCAGGGCTTTCTGCTAGTATTCCCATTTTTTATGTATAAAATATCATTACTGAAAATTATGTGTTTGATTTGTATATTCGGTTAACACAAAAGACAGAAGGGATATAATACCTCAGCAAGAGGAAGCTAGAAGATTTTTTTTATATAACGAAAAAATATAAACAATTTGACCGAGACCAATAAGCAAATTATGTTTTTAAAACAAGTTAAACAGGTTTTTTCGTGGTTAACATTAGGAGTCTTCAGCAGTACCATCTCTTTAAGTCTTTCCCCTCCTGCTCGAGCCCAAACCTATTCTGATATCCAGGGTCATTGGGCAGAAAATTGCATTCAACAATTAACACAGCAAGGAATCATCTCTGGCTACCCCAACGGTACCTTTCGACCAGATGACATCATTAACCGTGCTGAGTTTGCGGCGATAGTCAACCAAGCCTTTCCTAAGGTTCCTACAGAAAGGGAAGCGATTGATTTCCAAGACGTTTCTTCTAATTATTGGGGTCAAGAAGCTATTCGTACTGCTTATCGTAAGGGATTTCTTTCGGGTTATCCAGAACAACGTTTTCAACCCAATCAGTTTATTAAGAGAGTCCAAACCTTTGTTTCTTTAGCCAGTGGTTTAAATTATTCTAGCCCTGCTTCACCAAATCAGATTCTCAACGCCACATACACAGATGCGGCAGAAATTCCAGATTACGCTAGAGATGACATAGCTGCAGCTACACAGCAAGGAATTGTTATCAGTCTCCCCAAGCCTCAATTTGACCAAAGACTGCTTGGTCCTTCTGACCCTACTACACGGGCGCAGGTAGCAGCTGCATTATGTCAAGTTAAGAATCTGGCTGGTGTTCCCAATGAATATATCGTCAATTTTTCCCAGCCAGGAAACCAACCCAACAAGGGTGATTCTATCAGCCTCGGTCAACGCTGCACTAATGACCAAATTGGATATGCCGTTAGTTATCCTAACAATTGGCAAACAAACTCTGGGGAAGTTGTAAACCAATGTGAGGTTTTTGATTCAGAGTCAATTCAGCTAGAACCATACACTGAAGATTTTGATGAAGCCGTTTACTTCGATCTGGAAAAAGTTTCATTTGATCGCCTTGCTAATCCAGATAGCCGCAGTGCAAATGTTATTTCACGCCGTGAAATAACAATAGATGGTCGTCAGGCGGTAGTTATTGAAACCGAAGCTACGGGTTTTGGGCTGTTACCAGAAGGAAGACTTTCTTATAAATATGTCATCGATTTCGGCGATCGGACTTTGGTCGCTACCACCTACGATGTGCCAAATCAAGACTATCAGCGAAATAAACAGGTATTGGATCGTATGGTGGATAGCCTGGATTTGATTCAGTAACGGAACTTGGGACTCTGGAGAAACTCGTTACCTCAAAGATATCAAGTCAATACTACGTAGGATTTGATCGCATCCTTTTAAACAAGCGATCGCCACTTATGTAATGCGATTGCCCATTAGGGTTAGGGGAAACCATGACAAAACAGGACAACCTTCTCTACGATTACTCGTGG
>JAWQFQ010000006.1:0-100228 GCA_035967975.1 Scytonema sp. PMC 1070.18 | reverse complement strand
ACAGGAGGTGGAACTTCCTCCGCTACTGGTGGTGGGGTTTCCTCAACAACAGGAGGTGCTTCTTCTAGCGGAGTTGCGATCTTTGCAGGAGGTGCTTCCTCAGTGGGGGGAACAGTTGCTACCTGAGTTGGTTTGCTAGCAAAAACGGTGGAAATTGTCCAAAAAAGAACAACCGCGATTCCAACAAGAATTCCTGTCAAAGCTGTGTCAGACATCTTTGCTGACAAATTTGTTGGTAAAAAAGACCGGATTTTGCTTAAAACTGCACCCCATCCCCGTGACGACGGGCTACGGGATGTCGTAACACTACCGGGAGGAGGTTCTGCTTCTAATTTTTCTACCGTTGTTTCTAAAACCCCTATTGTCCCTCTCAAAATGCCAATAATGGCAGACTTCCAAGTCGGTTGAACTCGTTGCGATCGTCTTTGTGGAGGCTGATTTGCTTGCTCAACCTGTGGTTCGGACTGATTCGCCTCTGGTTCAGGGGAAGAAGGAGGTTGTGAATTCTGATTGTCTTGTGACATAGAACTTTTACCAAAAGAAAGCCGCCAATGAAGGATTCCGCTCCTCGTTAATTTAACACTGCTTGGTCACAGGTAAGGGACTTCCAAATAAAAAAGTATCCAAAAATCTCTTGTGGTACGTCTGTCTCAGACGTCAGCCTGTCGCTACAAGTGAGGACGCCCATACCACAAGTTGGAGAATTTATTTCTTGGAAAGCCCGAAGGTCACAAAATGCCATAGTTTTTGATACATTTTTTATTAACGCATGATTTTGTCCTGATTTTCTACAAAAAGATGAGTTATGTTAATGCGTGAAATTCATCTTGGACTCCCATAGTCATGCGTCGTTGGCAGTTTTTCCCTCGAATTCTGATTGGAATGTTCCTAGGGCTTTGCTTGTCCCTGGGATTGCACGCCTGTCAAACATCTCAAACACCACAGGGTTCTAATGTCGTGGAACCTAAGACTGTTGTCGCACAAACCCAAAATCAACAACCTTCACAACCAACTTTACCTCCAGAGACGGCTGCTATTGTTGCTAATGCAGAACCTGGAGGTTTGTTCAACCCCAACCGTGGCGATGTCCGTCTGTTAGTTATCAGCGATCTCAACAGTGCTTATGGTTCCACAGACTACGATCCGGACGTGGATAAGGGTATGGCATTGATTCCTTTCTGGCAACCTGATATGGTTGTTTGCAGTGGAGACATGGTAGCAGGACAAAGTCCGACTCTATCAGAAGAGCAAATCCGAGCAATGTGGGCTGCTTTTGATGAACATATCGCCGCTCCTCTACGCCGAGCTAAGCTTCCTTTTGGTTTTACGATTGGTAACCACGATGCTTCTGGTGCATTGGGAGTTAAGGGAGGTTTTTTGTTTCAAAGAGAACGAGATTTAGCCAAAGAATATTGGGAAAATCCAGAACACAATCCCGGAGTCCAATTTGTCGATCGCTTTGAATTTCCTTTTTACTACACATTTGAGTATAAAGATATTTTCTTCTTAGTTTGGGATGGTTCTTCGAGTCGCATTCCCAAAGAAAAGATGGAATGGGTGGAAAAAACCCTTGCTAGCCCAAAAGCACAGACAGCAAAAATGCGGATTTTACTCGGTCATTTACCTTTATATGCAGTCGCTGTTGGTCGCAATGAACCCGCAGAAGTGATGGATAACGCAGACAAACTGCGATCGCTATTGGAGCAATACAAAGTTCATACTTACATCAGCGGTCACCATCATGCCTATTATCCCGGTCATCGTGGTAACTTGCAGTTACTTCACATGGGTAACCTCGGTTCCGGACCTCGACCTTTGATTGACAGTCGCACACGTCCAATCAAAGCTTTAACAGTCATAGATATTAACTTCAATTCGCCAGAGTTGACCACTTACACCACTTACGATATCCAAACATTAAAGGTCATTCAGTACGAGCAACTACCCCGCTTTTTAGCAGGTCATAATGGTATGGTTCTACGTCGAGATGTAGAGTGGGATGAGTTAACGGAACAGGAGAAAACGTTTTGTATTAATCGTTTGGGCGCTCAAGGCTGTGGTAGTACAGCACAGCTGTAGAACAAATCTGAGACTTCTTAACAGAAACTTAACACAAATTTCACCGATTCCTCACTTTTATCTAATATTCTACAATAAAGATAAAAATTTCTTTAAAACTGCTGCTCAAGTTTCCCCGTCGATAACGTCGTCGGGGCATTTTACTATTAGCCCCTAATATTACCATGTTTTTGAATCCTCATTCTCAATTTACTTCCAAAAAGTCTAACCACCCTTGTTGGCATAAAAATAGTAAAGTTTTGATTCAGTACCCACCATATGTCGCAGGGAAAGTTGGAACTGTTTGCGATCGCGAGGTACTCTGTGATGGTAAACCCAGCGATCGGTGGTTGATTCAGGTAGATTCTGAAGATATTCTAGTGTCGCTGACTCCACAAGAGTTTGAACTACTTCGTGAAAATACTTAATTATATTTTTTACATAGCATTCAACACCTATAAATATCAGCTATATTTAGGTGATCCTAATAAAGGAGCAAGCAAAAATGGATAGTGAAGTGCAGGACAGCGATGTCATCATGACGGATGAAGACACTGCTAAGGTATAAACTCAGCAGAAATGACAGTAGAACTTTATGTAACTCTGGATGGGAAAGATAACCGCTTTGATGGTCGTCGCGCTCAACACCATCTCACGCACAATCTAGCTATGATTCCTCGAAGATTGAATGAAGCCCCAGAGGTAGCAACTATTTTTAACTACTGGTTAGATCGACGTTCAGCTAGTGTTACTGTTCATCCCAATGGTGTCACCGTAATATCGGGGCTAGAAGGTTTTGCTGACTGAGCAACGGTCATAAAACTTAAGTAAACAAGGAAAAAAACAATTAGCAATTAGCTTTTTAGCAAACACAATCTTTTCACAAATCATTTACGATTGCTACAGTTGTAACCAGGAAATGGCATAACTATAGTTTTTTCATCCGGCTTTGCATAATTGTGGGATGAATTGAGATTTTTTGCGCCTTTGTGATGAGCACTTGTGTAATTTTGTACCTAGACACTTGATGGGAGTCAAATGGGGTAGATAATGCTGACACTTAATCATTCATGCCAAAGCTACCGGGTTTTTGTTATTGTCTCAGAAGAGACTGATATCATCACACTAGGTAAGTACCACTACCGATGCACCTTTCAAGTCTTATCCTTAACTAACTATATAACTAATTACCGATTAAAGAAAAGAGGGTTAACAATATTTAATATACTAGTGCTTGTTTGTACTTGTAATACCACTGATAACAGACTCCTTGTAATCAGCACTAGCCTCATGAATGCGTTGCATCTTATAGATGCAGTCAAATTGGTTGGGCATTGGTAACCAAGTCAATGAGGTTTCACTTTAATCAAGACAGCTTATCTGGACAGTGGGACAGCTTATTTGGACAGTTACTGGGGATTCTGTCATAATCAACTCAAAGAAAAATTAGGGGAAATCGGTTATCTAACTCACGACTCATCAAAACTATGACCACTAACCAACCAAACTCAACAGAAGCTAGATTAAGCAGATTAGAAATACTGTTCGCGAATATGGGTGAAACAGTCGTCAGACACGACGATCAGATCAGATCACTCGACAACACTATTGATGTACTAGTATCAAACATCCAGCAGCTTACGGAGAACGTTGCTGCAGTCAACCAAAGAATTGATTATTTAACCGAGGAAACAACCCGCAACATTAATAATTTGGCAGAACAAGCAACAGCTGACAGACAGCAAGCAGCAGCTGACAGACAGCAAGCAGCTATTGACCGTCAAGAATTCCAAACTGAGATTCGGCGTATTTGGGAATATTTACGTGACCGTAATGGCGGTAGTAGCACACCAAACTAGGAGAGGCAACAATGGCGATCGCAACCACGACTACCCAACCACAAGCGATCGCTCTTTCAATCTGCCATCTAGTTGGTAGAAAAGGTCACCGTTCACAGGATTCCGAAACGTTACCGTAAGAAAAGTGTACTATAGAAGACTAAGAACCTACAGTTAGGTTTTCATGCAGAGGTCAGGTGTCATGGCAAAGCGCCTTCTAGTTGTCGAATCTCCTGGTAAAGTCAAAAAACTCAGTCAAATTTTGGGGTCGGAGTGGATTGTTCGTGCGAGTTGCGGTCACATTCGTGAACTCAGTGATGAGGGTGAGGATTCTCTGGGTTTTATAATGGATGGTAGCCGTGTTCAATGCCGCTATGTACCCCGCGACCAAAAGGCGAGAGAAACGATTCAACAACTCAAGAATGCGGTGAACCAGGTTAAGGAAGTTGTCTTAGCTACAGACCCGGATAGGGAAGGGGAAACCATTGCTTGGCATCTCAAGGAAGCGTTGGGACTCAAGGAACCAAAACGGGTTGTGTACACGGAGATTACAGATTCTGCGGTGCGGGCTGCTATTGCTAATCCCAGAAAACTTGATTTTAATCTGGTAGGAGCGGGATTGTGTCGGGATTGTCTGGATAAGCTGGTGGGTTACAAGGGAAGCCCTTTAGTTTGGGCGTTGAAGAATGGAGCAAAGAGTGTGGGACGTGTCCAAAGTGCAACCTTACACTTGATTTGTCACCGGGAGAGGGAAATTCAAACCTTTGTTCCTCAGGATTATTGGAGTGTTTGGGTAGATTATGCAGAAGGGTTCCGCGCTTTCTACAAAGGGTCAGTCAATTCTCCGCCGGAAGCACCCAAGCAGGAAAAAGAAGCCCATGATGATACAGCGGGAAATACTACAGAAGCACCGGAGTCTACTCGCGTTCTTTCAGAAGCGGAAGCGAATCGTTTGGTAGAGGAAGCGAAACGCCATCCTCACCAAATCATCCAATATGAAGGGAAGATTGTCAATCGTCAACCACCTCCACCTTTTATTACCTCTACTCTACAGCAAGCTGCTGGTTCGAGGTTGAAATTTGCTCCTGAGAAGACAATGCAGGTAGCACAAAGGTTGTATGAGGCTGGGTTAATTACCTATATGCGGACAGACTCTGTGATGTTAAGCCCAGAGTTCTGTGATAGTGCGAGAAAGTGGTTGGAACAAAATGACCCGCAGAATGTACCCCAGCGAACTACCAGACACCGGAGTAATAAAACTGCTCAGGAGGCGCACGAGGCTATCCGTCAGACAGATGTGTTTCGTCCTTCAGCAGAGTTACGCTTGGAACTGACTCCAGATGAATTTGACTTGTATGTGTTGATTTGGAAACGGGCGATCGCCTCCCAATGTCGTGCAGCCCAACTCCGTCAAACCCTTGTTATCACTCAATCAGGTGAAATATTGTGGCAAGCAAGAGGGCAAGTGATTGAGTTTCTGGGTTATGCTCGATATTGGTCAAACATCAGCAAAGATAAAGTTTTGCCTAACTTACAACAGGGGCAGATGCTAACTTTATCAGATGCAGGTCACGAAAAGAAACAAACTCAACCACCACCCCGCTACAGCGAGCCAAAATTAGTCCAACTGATGGAACGCAAAGGAATTGGTCGTCCAAGTACCTATTCACCCACTATTGCAACTCTAAAAAAACGGGGTTACGTCCAGCCAGCAAAGGACAGCCTACAACCGACAGCTTTAGGTTTGGAAGTAGATGCTTTTTTAATGAAAGCATTACCTGATTTGCTAGAAACAGAATTTACTGCAAAAATGGAAGATGCATTAGATGCGATCGCTTCAGGAAAACAACCGTGGCAGCAGTACCTCACAGATTGGAACCAAAATTATTTCGCACCAGCCTTAGCGAAAGCAAAAACTGTAGATGTGAATTCAGTTGTGAGTACACCCAATGGAAAGACAACAAATATTGCGGCTGAACGCAAATATGAAAAATCCAGAACTCGCTGTCCTCAATGCAATAACTACTTGGCAAAAATTCCTAGCAATAAAGTCAAAAAGAAATTCTTCCTAAAATGCATGAGTGGATGTGACAACGTTGTGCTGTTTTGGAGCGAGTACACCAAGACTTGGGAACAACCCCGTACCCAAGCAGCCAAAGGAGAAAGCCCGCAAAAGCCACCAGCTAAGTTAACCGAATATCCTTGTCCAGTGTGTAACAAACCTTTGGAAGAATACGGTTACATAAAAGACGGACAGAGTAAGACAATGCTTCGGTGTTCTGATTCTCAATCACGTCAAGACAAGAAACATAAGGATGTAGCTTATTTCAGTACCCAGAAAGGTTGGTGGAGTCCTAAGTTTGGGGAGTTAAAAATGGGGGTGTAGGGGAAGCATTGGTTAGGGTAAGGCAAAATTGTTTCGGTCACTTACACGTATACGGCACTTTGCCGTATAGAATTGAAGTATTAACATCCTCAAATATTTTTAATATTCTATGGCTGGTACTCACACCCCCCAATCAATGGCACGATTGGAAGCTCGTGTCAATCCTGAGATAAAAGCCCTATGGCAAAAAGCAGCTGACTTAGAGGGAGTCACTTTAACAGATTTTGTGATAGCCAGCGTTCAAGCAGCAGCTTGTAAGGTAATTGAGAAGCATCAAACACTCAAGCTAAGTATGGACGATGCTGAGGCTTTTGTAGAAGCACTTTTAAACCCACCTCAACCCAATGATGCTCTGCTCGCAGCAGCTTCACGTTACAAGCAACTTAGACAAAATAATGGCAATAACGATTGAGTTGTTTGATAGCAAAAAGCATAACCGCTCAGTCTTTTCTTGTGGAAATGATACTTTGGACAACTATATACGCAAGCAAGCATCTCAAGACCTCAAGAAAAAAGTTGCCACAGTTTTTGTTGCTATTGATTCTCCCAACACTGATATTATTGCTTATTACACTCTTTCCGCTTATGCAATAGACATAATTCATCTAGATGAAACCTTTGCAAAAAGAATACCTCGTTACCCATTATTACCCGCAACTTTATTGGGTCGCCTTGCTGTTGACCGCACTTATCAAGGTCAAGGTGTAGGTGAATTTGTTCTTCTGGATGCGCTCAAGAGAGCTTTGGATGCGACAAAGCAGGTTGCGTCTCTAGCCGTAGTTGTGGACGCTATCGATGAAAATGCAGTTGATTTCTATAAAAAGTATGGTTTTCAACAATTCAAGCAGTATCCGTTAAAGCTCTATCTACCTGTTAAATCAATTGCAGAGGCGATCGGATAATATCATGACCACTAACCAACCAAACTCAACAGAAGCTAGATTAAGCAGATTAGAAACACTGTTCACGAATATGGGTGAAACAGTCTTGAGACACGACGATCGGATCAGATCACTCGACAATACTATTGATGTACTAGTATCAAACATCTAGCAACTTACGGAGAATTTGGGAATATTTACGTGACTTTAATGGCGCTAGTAGCACACCAAACTAGGAGACGCCACAACGGCGATCGCCCTTGGGCGAATGCACCATGTAAGGGACTTCCAAGAAATAAATTCGACCTCTTGTGGTACGGGCGTCCTCGCCCGTGAATGAGCAGAGGCGGGCGTGACGCCCGCACCACAAGAAATTTTTGAAGACTTTTTTATTTGGAACTCCCTAAAGCGGCTCCCAGAATATTTTGCATAATTCAGTAATTATCCGGTGTCACCTCAGATTTTTTGTGCTACATTAAGTAGTAAGGTAGTAATACATTAGCAAAGCAGAGGTTCGGGTTCTGTATACCCGACTGGTGCGCCGACCACTGGATTGAGCGTATACCGCTCTTGGGATGTAACTACTTTACCGTTTGATTAGCTCAGTTGGAAGAGCAACCAACGTCATTGGTTGGACGTAGGTTCAAATCCTACATCAAACTCCCCGAAAGTTAGCTCACTGGAAGAGCAATCGACTGAGGTTCGATGTGTTGCAGGTTCGATTCCTGTACTTTCTACCAACCCTGTCCGGGTTAAAAGACACTACCCTGTCAAGGTAGCCAATTCAACTTATATAGTACGGGAGAAATCCCAAAATAGTACTCTTCGGAGAGCGCTTTGCGCTAAAACTCCGTTGTAGTACGAACTCTGTGATGTAGGTGCTGAAAACTGCTCATCATCCTGTGATGCTGGGTAGTCACAGTAATGGGGTCAGCGCGAATGCATGACTCCCTAACTTGAGTATGTCCCTTCGTTTGCTATATCTGGTTTCTCAACAAGAATTCTGGAACTGGACAACAGAATGGCATATTTGCGTACTGTTATTTTTTTCTTGATTACCCTTAGGTAGTCTTGGGAAAGTGACAGCACTCTTAATCCAGTTTTGGAGGTGTATTTGCCCGCACCAAAACTGTCAACACCTGCATTTGCAGAGCTTAAATCAGTTAACAGTTAACAGTTAACAGTTATCTATCCAATTTTCTATGTGGAAAACGTTTTATATCAAACCTAACGAAATTGGTATTTTATATAACCGCAGTGATTTTAAGAGAATTTTGCAGCCCGGTACCTACACCTATTTTGGTTGGTATTGGTTAGTCAAAACCTATGACCTTAACCAACCAGAAGCAAAGATTGAGAACTTGGAACTCTTGCTGCGAAATCACAGATTGGAGTTGCAACCATATCTCACAGTTGTGCGAACCGCCTTCAATCAAGCGGCTTTAGTACGCCTGGGTCAAAATTGGATAAGCATTCCACCCAATCAACTGCGAGCTTTTTGGCGTGGTTTCATTGAGGTGGAGCCACATCTATTCAACGTGGAAGAAAGCTTAGAATTACCTGCTGAATTCGTGCAGCAAACACGTGGAATAGCCTTGAGTGGATTGAAAAAGTTCCAAATTTCTGAATCTGAGGTTGGATTGCTGTATGTGCAAAATAACTTTGTGCGACCGCTAGAACCGGGCGAGTACGCTTTCTGGTCTTTTGACAGAGATGTCGTACTGCGGACTCTCAGTCGTATTTTACCCAATCCAGGCTTTCCTCTTGAAGACATCTTGATTGAAAAACACCCTGACTTTGTTGCGGCTTACTGCGAAATAGTACAATTACTGAACAAACAAGTAGCAATTGTGCGGTATCAAGGTAAAGTCATTTCCATCCTACCACCGTGCAGTCGAAAGCTATTTTGGCAAGGTGTTGAGGTGGAGGTGAGTGACATCAGTACGGATGCTAAATTGTCACCTCGTTTGGTTGCAGAGTTAGTTTCAGGATTGCCAGAGGTTCTAACTTTGAGCCGCGCTTCTTTGCATATCTGCGAAGTTCCAGCACAGCACCTTGGTCTACTTTATATCAATCAAGAGTTTCAAACACAACTCCAAGCTGGAAAGCACGCATGGTGGAGTTTTGGACGTTCTTTTCAAACAGAAGTCTTCGACCTGCGCTACTCGACGATGGAAGTCTCCGGTCAAGATATTCTTTCTAAAGATAAAGTACCTTTGCGCTTGAACTTAACAGCTGGTTACCGCATTGTCGATCCACTGAGAGCCAAAAATGGTTTATCGGATATTACTGCCTACTTGTACAAAGAGCTACAATTTGCTTTACGTGGTGCTGTTGGCGAAAAGACTTTAGATGCTTTACTGGAGGATAAAGGCACGATTGATATAAGTGTCGCTGACTACATTCGTCAGAAAACGGCAAACTATGGAATTGAAGTGGATTCGGTTGGGGTGAAAGATATTATTCTTCCTGGCGAAATCAAGACGATTCTGAGCAAGGTTGTCGAAGCGGAAAAAGCCGCCCAAGCCAACGTAGTCCGTCGTCGTGAAGAAACAGCTGCAACTCGCAGTATGTTGAATACCGCCAAGGTGATGGAGGATAACCCCGTTGCGTTGCGTTTGAAGGAACTGGAGGTGTTGGAACGAATTGCTGAGAAAATTGAGAAAATTCAAGTCAATGGCAGTTTGGATAGTATCTTGACAGAGCTCATTCGGATTAATCGGGATTAGGGACTTTCTTCATCTTGTGGTATGGGCGTCCTCCCTCGTGAACGAGCGGAGGCGGGCGTCCTCCCCTGTGAACGAGCGGAGGCGGGCGAGACGCCCGCACCACAAGAAATTTTTGAAGACTTTTTGATTTGGAACCCCCTTAGGGCACCCAACCGAGAATCGCTATAGAAACCCGGTTTCTTGAAGAAACCGGGTTTCAGCATACCTCAGCTCTTGAAAACCATCGCGGTATTGATTGTTCTCCCTATAAAGAAAGGTAAGACCGTCTTAATTGCCAAGTCAATTCTCGATTGACTTCACTCTTAATTCTCACACCCCGTTCGCAGTGTTCTAAGGTAATATCGTCCACGTAAAACTTAACGCTAAAATTTCGCTCTGCTTGTTGAATTTCGCTAACCCAAATTTTAGGTTCTTGCCATTCATTGCGAGTCGTTTTGAAATTTTCCTGCATCCACATCCGTAGAGATTTCATGCCATCATCTAAGCGAGTATCGTCGGTAGAAGCCTTACTCACTTGTATAAAGAGTTTGTTGAGCTTGATCTTTAGTAGATTAATCTTTTGCTCCCAATACTTTGGTAGCTGAACTCGATCCTCATAGAGCAAATCCGGGTCTTTTAGCCAGCATTGATACCAATGGCGGATTAAACCAATCAGCGTTCCCTCCCCAGTGACTGCTTTGGGAGATTCCTGCAACCACATACGTTTGCTCCTAATTAAGCGATCGGATAACACCTCCATCCCTATCATTTGACAAACATCCATAAAATCGCGCTGAAGGTTTCTAATCTCTTCTTTATCTAAACCACCCTCTTCCATGTGAGAAATTGTTAGTGAAATATCATCAAATGTTTGTTCGACCTTTGTTAACAGAGCATTGACATCTTTCTCAGCCAATAATCGTAAACGTCCAGCTTCTCGCTTCTCAACTGCTTTAGTTGGATCTTCCGACATTCCGAAATATTCATCTAGCACTTGCAGCTTGCGTTCCACTTTGCCTAAGGTATCCGGATGAGCAAGAATGACTGACAGCATCAGTTCAATCACACGAGATGGATCGGCATCACTCTTGACAGGAAAGGAAAGGGTGTAGTAGTAATGGGATGTGGGACGACTTAAGTTAAGAATCGATTGACTTTGAATTGAATTGTTGGGTACATATAAATCACAGTGTTTATCAATTACATACAAGGTCGTCAACCGTAACCCAACTTTCTTGATAATTGCTGGGTTACCATCCCCTAGAGTCACAACATCACCAAAGCGGAAGGGCGAATCAATCAATAACACCACACCAGCAAAAAAATTCCCCAAAATATCTTGTAAGGCAAAACCGAGAATAAAGGCTGCTCCTCCTACAGCTACCCATAATCCAGTTAAATTTAGTCCAAAAGCTTGGAGACAGAGTAACCCTCCAACTAGATAAATAATAACTGGTAGGGTATTTTGCAGCAGTGGTACTACAACATCATCCCACTGGACTTCACTTTTCTCGGCAAATTCTTGTAGATAGTAGACAACTACGTTGGTAATAAAACGGACTAGCCAAAAAGTTAATGTAATGATAATGATTGCAGAGAAACTTTTTTGAATCGTTGTCACCAGATCGCTTGTCCCTAGTGACACTAAAAAGAGTTTCAGACTGAGGAGAATACTAACAATTAAGGCGGGTATTTTAGAGATGTTCAGCGTCATAATCGCTGCATCTGAGCGAAATTGACGAAACCAGAGGCGAAGAATGTAAAAGATAAAAATATATGATGCAAGGATTATCACTGCATTCGTTATTAACATCTTCCAAGGATTCGGAAGCGGGATTGAAGGCAAATTCTGTGGCACCTGTATAAGAGTATTTTGAGCTAATAAAAAATGAATCATGATTTTAGTTGACAATTGACACAATATGTTGAACTGAGATTTCAGACTCTACAAAGACAGATAGACAGAAGACAGCTATGCTGCAAGAAGAAGGATAAAATGCGTGTTGTTGGTTTCCATAACCATGACACATAGCGATAGTACCATATATAACTAGAGTATCGGTATAGGAATCGCAGAAACTCGGTGTCTTTAGGTTGGCTCAACGAAAGATTTGTCTTTTTGACGACTATTCCAAGTTTTTTAGCCCAACGAGTGAATACTGTACTGGCGCTCTAGTCTTATGAAGAGAGATTCTATTTGGGTTGAGCGTAAACCTCGGTTGCATTTGGTTTTCGCGATCGCGTAGCGTGCGAGGCATTCGCTACGCTCTATTTACGTATACTTAACATTCCTTTCCATAAATTTACTGAACTATTCATGCAACTTCACAAGTTCCTCATAATTTCTACTTAACTTTAAAAGTAGAGGTTAGGGGAGGAAAGATTGACCGCTATCTTTCCGGTTGAATAGATTTGCTCATACGTGAGTAGATCTGAGAAGACTTTGTCGAGCGGTTAGGGAGAAGTGTTTTTCATTTGTGGGGAATGTTCCCAGCCCCCAGTAATCGTTCAGGGTCACGGAGGCTGCATCATGACGAAAACTATTGTTAATTTAACCCTGCCTGCGGTTGCAGCAGAAATAGAGGAGATTTTGGAAACATACCCTCATCATCCCTATCAGCAAGCTTTTTCAATTCCTGATGTGCGTCAAGAACTCATTGCTCATGTTTTAAGCCAAATCTCCAGTTACTATGCAGTTCTTGATGATGCTCAAAAACCATCTATTCACTTCAATTCTTTACCTGGTTCATTGAAAGAAAAATCCTGTATTATATCTTTGATTCATCAAGAAATTGAAAAAATTTTTAACCAGAAAGAGAAAGAACTGAGCCATCACATTCCAGAAGAAGTTGATGCTAGCTGTTCTCCCTCTCATTGGTTTGGTTAACTTTTAACTGTTAACGTTGAACAATTTACAAATTCAGTTCCGCCTTTACTACAGAGGCTTCTGCACTGCGAGAGATGCGGAAGCCTAGTTTTTCGGATACCCGTTGCATTCCATGATTTTCTGACAAGATTTCGGCTGAAATCCGCTCTAAATTTTCATCGCGACCTACTTGTATTAGCCGCTGCAGCAACTCAGTACCTAATCCTTTACACTGGAATGGGTCGCTAACCAACATGGCAAATTCTGCTTCGTTCTTACCATGCAGTTTGCTTAACCGACCAACAGCAAGAATTTGATGCTGTCCAGTTTCTGGATTTGTATGGTCAGCGACGAGCGCCATTTCACGCTCATAATCAATAAAGCATATACGGGTGAGACGTTCGTGGGCAACTCTGGTGTTAAGTTTAATGAGATGGAAGTAGCGGAAATAAACGCTTTCTTCGGACAGTGTTTTATGAAACTGCACCAACAAAGGCTCATCTTCTGGTCGAATGGGGCGGATGGTCACGGAAGTACCATCTTTTAATGTCCAAGGTGTAACGTATTGGGTTGGATAGGGGCGAATGGCTGGTTTGGGTAGTTCTTCAACAGGAGTGACTGCATCATGTAACACAATCCGAGCATCAAGAGCAGTCAGTGTGGGGTGTGGAGAAGATTCATCACTCTCTGTAATTGGTTTTGCTAATAGTGGGTTGATGTCAATTTCTTTGATCCAGGGTTGCTCGACAACAAGTTGACTAAATCTGACTAGCAGTTGCTCTAATGCTTTCATATCTACTGGCTGGCGACCCCGAACTCCTTGAAGTGCTTTGTATATTCGGGTTTGTTCCATCATCCGCCGTGCTAAAGTGCTATTGAGTGGTGGGAGGGCAATGGAGCGATCGCTGAACACTTCTACCAATTGTCCGCCAGTTCCAAACAGCAGCACGGGTCCAAATTGCGGGTCGAGACTACTTCCAATAATCAGTTCGTAACCATCTAGTTTCACCATTGGTTGGACGGTGACTCCTAGGAAGGAAGTGGGGGAGTTTTCTCTGTATTCCAAAGTCTCAGTGTTCTCTTGTTGCACTTCCCAATTTGCGACTGAGGTTTTAATGGAATGATAAGCATCTCGGACTGCATCAGCATCGGTAAGGTTTAATTTGACACCACCAACATCGGTTTTGTGGGTTATGGTTTTTGAGTGCAGTTTTAGAACAACGGGATAGCCAATGGCTTCTGCACTGGCGACTGCTTCTTCTTCTGTTGCAGCCATATGTGTCTGTACCGTAGGAATACCGTAAGCGGCTAGCAACTGTTTTGACTCAAACTCGGTTAAGAGAGTGCGGTTGTCCTTATGGACATTGTTAATAATTTCCTCCACGAGGGGACGGTTTGGTATACCATCTTTGGAAGTTTCTGGTAAAACCGGGGTTTCATAAATAGCCCGCAGGTTATAGCTATATTTCCACATATAACTAAATACGCGAGCTGCAGCATCTGGGTAAGCGTATGTAGGAATACCTGCTTTGTTCAGAATTGCTTCTCCTTCTGATACGTCATTTCCTCCCATCCAACTAGCGATAATGGGTTTACCACGTAGAGAGGTTGCTTCTAATTTTTCTACAGAGGATTGGAACTGTTTGGCTGTTTGGGTAGGGTCAGTCATTGCTTGCGGTGTGAGAATGACCAAAAGCCCATGACTGTTGCGATCGCTGGCTGCAATTTCCAGTGCTTTGGTGTATCTTTGTGGATCGGCATCTCCTAATATATCTATGGGGTTGCCATGACTGCTATTTGCTGGCAGAATTTGCTCTAGAGAAGAATGGGTTTCTGGAGAGAGGTCTGCAAGTTCTCCTCCTGTAGCAATGAGGGTATCAGTCGCTAGCACACCAGGTCCCCCAGCATTGGTAATGATGGTCAGACGGGGACCTTTAGGACGAGGTTGCTTGGCTAGCACTTCTGCCATATCAAATAGGTCAGAAATACCATTAACTCGCAACACACCACAACGACGGAAAGCCGCATCAAGAACCGCGTCACTACCAGCTAAGGCTCCTGTATGGGAAGCAGCCGCTTTTGCAGCTGCTTCCGTGCGACCTGCTTTGATGACAATAATAGGTTTAGTGAGAGCAACTTCCCGTGCTGCTGAGAGAAATGAACGGGCGTTGCCAATAGATTCCATGTAAATAACAATACTTTCAGTCTCAGGGTTATCCCCAAGATAGTAAATCAAATCTCCCCAATCGACATCCAGCATCGAACCAATGGAGACAAAGGAGCTGAAACCTACATTTTCTCGTAAACTCCAATCCAGAATTGCCGTGCAAAGCGCTCCACTTTGGCTGATAAAACCAACTGTACCGGGACGAGCCATACCATTGGCAAAAGTAGCATTTAGACCCGTAACGGGGTTCATGACACCCAAGCAGTTAGGTCCAATGAGCCGCATTTTACCCCGACGCACTTGTTCGAGCACTTGTCGTTCTAATTCAACCCCAGAAGCTCCTGTTTCTTTGAAACCCGCAGAGATGACAATAGTACCTTTGACCCCTGCATCCACACACTCACTGATAATACCTGGAACTGTTGGAGCAGGTGTAGCAATTATGGCTAAATCTATTTGCTCTGGTACGGAAGCAATATTAGGATATGCTTTAATACCTAACACACTGCGTCTTTGGGGATTAACTGGGTAAACTGTACCACCGAAAGAGTTCGTGATCAGATTCCATAATAGAGTACGTCCTACACTACCAGGTCTTTCAGATGCGCCAATGACTGCGATCGCCTTAGGCGCAAAGATAGCATCCAAAGGGCGGTACTCAGAACGAAGAATATCATAAGCACGGTCGGGCGTGCGTACCGTGAGTTGTTGCATAATTAACAATTTCCTATTGTGGAATATGCACCTGCTTCACTTGTAAAGTTAAGCGCTAAAGATGAGGAACTTGTGAAGAGGTCTTGAAGAAATACAGGGTGTGGGGTGTAGGGGCGTTGGCGGAGCCTTAGAGCAGGGTACGGTTGTTCGCCCTCTATGACAGAAACAGGGTTTTTAGGATGCATGAATCGTCGCTCCAGAAACCCGGTATCTCCGAGATACCGGGTTTCTCTTTTCTCAGGAATGATACGCGGACTGCTATAGAATCATCTACCATTCTACCTTGACTGAATAATTACTCAAGAACCTAATATTATCCTTATCTATTAACAACTCTAATGCTCGTTTAGAAAGCTTTGATGGCTCACTATCCCACCAAATAAAGGTATGCGTATCTAATAGCAAATTCATGGATTTTGCAACCAAAAGTCATCTGATAAAGGTTGGTCAAAATCATCAGTCATTATCATTGCACCCAAGTTCAATCCTGGTTGAGGTGCTTGTTCTGATTCTAACTTAATTTGAGCAATAGGATTAAGTACAGTTAATATAGCAACAGGAGTATTACCCTCAGTAATGACTATCTCTTTGTCATCTTGAATTAAAGAGAGTAATTCAGTCACACTGATTTGTAATTGTTTAATATCAAGTGTTTTGGTTGACATAGCGATTCATTTAGATATTCTGACTCTAATTATAGCCATAGCCTTAGTTATGACTCCACATTAATCGCACCCCACCCCTCAATCCCCTCCCCGCTTGCGGAGAGGGGAAGTGAAGCGTAGCTTTACAGGGGTGAAGTACAGGGGGACGATATGTATTTAAACAGACGGGATAGGAAAAGTATTTTCCCTTACACCCCTACACCCTTATACCCCCACACCCGTTAATTACTCTCAGCCTCTTCCTCTACTTTTGGCTCAATTTTACAGACGACTTCATGGAAAAAAGTTGTGGGAGCTTTAACAAATAAGGGCATCATTTGTTTCATGATGTTGTCGTAGGCTTCCGTGTGGTTGGTATCCATATCTTCGACATTCTCCCAAAAAATGACCGCGATACCTTTATCAGTTCCTGGTTCTTGCAGCAGATATGCTCCCTTGAAGCCGTGAGTGTAAGTCGCAACAGCCCGTTCGTAAAGCTGCTTGGCTTCTTCAAACTTACCTGGTTTAAACTCTCCTACAGCTACATACGCGAATTCATGTTTCAAAAAATCTTGAAAATCAGACATCTTTCTCCTGAACAATCAATTGCTAGGGCTGACAAATGTAGATGATATCAAGTTACAACGTTGTGAACTACTTACGTGACTTACTATACTCAGTAACAATATCGTGCTTTATGTTTGTCAATCAAAGCTATTTTTATGTAGATGCTAGTTTATTTGCCCAGCTGATTTACTGTTTTATCGTCTCAGACGGCGAGCATATTATAACCGTTGGAGCAGAGTTAAACCATGAGTATCCGTACCACAGGTATTATAGAGATTGTACTTGCTAGCTAACTGCTGTACCTGCATTGATTCCGAAACACTTGGTGTCCAAGGGTTGGGATTTCCGTAGGCGTAGAACGTTTCAACACCATCAATACCAATAGCTGCTGCTGCGGGGATCAATTCAAAGTGCGATCGCCTATAACGTGCTGGATGTGCTAATACAGCTAGTCCGTCCGCTTGATGAATAGCAGATATCACGTTAGCTGCTTGATAAGCATCTCCTGTCATTATTTTTCTCTGAATATAGGGTTTGATGCTAGAGTGTTCTGGGTCAAAAGCATAACCCAAAATATGAACTTCTGTGTTGAGAAGATTGGCATTAATTTCTACACCACTCCAAAGTTCGGGAACCTTTATATTTGGGTTATTCCACTTCCATTGTTCTAGCCAGACTTGAGCTACTTCGTATCCACTTATACTATGATGGTCAGTAATAGCCAGACCTCTTAGACCGATAGTAACAGCCTGCTCCATCAGTGTACTTGGCTGCAACTTTCCATCAGAATAAGTGGTGTGCATATGAAAGTTAAAACTTGTCGGACAACTTTGTGCGTTAATATTCTGGAATACTTGCTTTAATTTTTCACTAGTAGCAGATACCTCAGCAACATTGATAGTCATAAATACCTCTTTATTTTATTTTTTATACTTAGAGACACGACATGGATAGCCCAGAATGGACTACCAACAAATAAGGTGTATTGGTAGAGGTTGGCTGGGCATCTTTAGCAAAATTTTTCAATATGTTAAGACTACGTTAGCAAATTTAAAGACTTTCAGTCATGGGTATTTTTAATTTCTTTCATAAGTAAAAGTAAGAAATATTGCACAAACTATCCGTTAAAGCTACATTCTGCAACAATGAAAATATTGAATTAGTATATGAAATTAGTTACAGCCACAGAAATGGGGTTATTATTTTGTATTAATTGTTACTATTTAAATTGGTAATCCCATTAATTCCCCTGAACCAGAAATCACTTCACCAATGACATGAGTCATAACATTTTGTGACTTAAAGAAGGTCATTGCTAGCTGCACCTGAGAGGGAGGTACCAACAGGACAAATCCGATCCCCATGTTGAATGTGTTGTACATGGCTTGAGAACTCACAGACCCAGCCTCCGCTAACCATTGGAATACGGGCGGAATAGACCAACTTTTGGGATTAATATTAATAGCTTGACCTTTACCCAAACACCGGGGTAAATTTTCAGGTAACCCTCCACCCGTAATATGTGCCATACCGTGAATTTCTATACCTGCTTGACGGGCTGCAAGTACAGGTTTGACGTATATACTTGTCGGTGTCAGGAAAATCTCTCCTAATGTTTGAACCCCAAGTTCCTTTGGGCGATCGCTCCACGAAAACCCTTTCTCACTAATAATCTTTCTCACCAAGCTCAAGCCATTGCTGTGGACACCAGAACTTGGAAGTGCGATCGCGACATCCCCCACTTGAACCTGAGAACCGTCCAACATTTGGCTTTTTTCAACAATTCCCACACAAAAGCCAGCCAAATCATACTCACCCGCCTGATAAAAACCGGGCATTTCTGCCGTTTCTCCACCCAATAAAGCGCATCCCGCCTGCTGACACCCAGAGGCTATACCCGCCACCACCTGAGTCAGTTGTTCTTTTTCCAGCTTACCCGTCGCCAAATAATCCAAGAAAAACAGTGGTTCTGCGCCAGATGTGAGTACATCGTTTACACACATCGCAACCAAATCAATCCCAACGGTGTTGTGAGTGTTGAGAGCATGAGCAATTTTCAGCTTTGTACCTACACCATCAGTCCCAGAAACTAAAACAGGTTCCTGATAACCACTTGGTAATTGAAAGCAGCCACTAAAACCACCCAAACCACCAAGTACTTCCGGTCTAAAAGTGCTGTGAACCAAATTGCGAATTTGATTTACAAACTCCCGACCAGCCTCAACATCAACTCCTGCATCCTTATAATCCATTCGTCAAAATTTTAGTTGCTAATGGCTAATGGCTAATGGCTAATGGCTAATGGTTAATTGTTTTTTACTATTAGCTGTTCACTATTAGCAGTCCTCACGAAAATTTTACTTTAAAATACCTCATCTTCAATTCCACGCCACCATTCTCCTAAAGCCATTAAGTCTTGATGAATGTCTTCTAGCTGTTGGGTATAGTCATTTGGTGAGAGCGTGGCTCGGCTTTCCTCTAGTTTTTTCAATCGCAGTTGTACTAACAGCCAGGGCTTAGCGATGCTGTCAGTTGCTTCTATGTATTGCGCGAGTTTCCTGCTATCCATGAAATTGGGGTGTAGGGGGTGGGGTGTTGTAGGTTTAGGGTGAGCAATGCTGGCATTACGCACCCTAAGTTTGATAAGTTAGGAGTTATGAGTGAGGAGAAATTATTTTTCACTCCTCACTTCTGACTCTCAATTATTTAGCGCTAGTGTAGTTCTGAGCAACGAAGTCCCAGTTCACTAAACTATCGAGGAAGGTTGATAGGAAATCTGGACGACGGTTTTGGTAATCCAGATAGTAAGCGTGTTCCCATACATCACAGGTTAGCAGGGGAGTTTGACCGTCGATCATGGGGTTAACGGCGTTTAGGGTTTTTACAACCTTAAGACTACCGTTGTCCATAACTAGCCAAGCATAACCGCTACCAAACTGGGTTGCACCGGCGCTTTTGAATTCTTCTTTAAACTTGTCGTAGCTACCAAAGGAAGCATTGATTTTGTCGGCTAACTCTCCACTGGGGCTACCACCACCGTTTTTCTTCATACAATTCCAGTAGAAGGTATGATTCCACACTTGAGCGGCATTGTTGAAGATACCAGCTTTAGAAGAGTCCTTTGCAGTTGCTTTAATAATCTCTTCTAGAGATTTATTAGCTAGGTCTGTACCCTCAGTCATTTTGTTGAGGTTATTGACATAGCCAGCGTGGTGCTTGTCGTGATGGAACTGCAAGGTGTTAGCCGACATATATGGCTCTAGATCCTTGTAGTCGTATGGTAATGCGGGAAGTTCAAATGCCATTGTGTAAATCCTCTCTTTACCGTTTTCCAGTTTAACTTGCTCTCTACTAGCCCTACACCAGCGCAGGAAGTGTTTGGTGTCACGATGTAGGAACAATCGCAGTCGCAATGGAGATGACAAATTTGCCGTTGGCAGTTTTGGGAACCCAACACTGCTATACGAAACTTAACAACTCGATTTTACAAGCAAATGTCTCCTTCGTTGCCTGATTTACAGGTATAATCAGCATAAAATGAGAACAAATCGAACTGTAAGTGTCGTTTGGTAGATATATCCCATCATAAAAATTCTTTGAGAATGAGAATAAAACGTGCTTGGATGGGGTTACTTCTTGGTACCGTAACAGCGATGGAAAAGTGGAGTTAATTGCGTCACAGTCTCCCGCTCGTGTGCAGTCACTGTTAACCTGCGGAAGTGAGGTTACAAACAGGTGAGATATACTACATATTTATTATTGGTGTAGATGTTACTTACTCAGTTTTTTTGGGCACTTTAACTATAAGTGCGAAGTCTTTATATAGAATATGATATCTCTTATCAAAGATACAGGATTTTTTGAAGTTGCAATTTATGCAAGCTTGTTGTCTTTATGTTTTAATTCTACTGTCTTAGCTGAATTTTCTAACTCTGTAATACCATCACAGACTCCTTCATTTACACGTGCAAACATTCAAATCGCCCAAACTTCCGCTCCTCAAACATTACCGTCAGGTAGGATAGAAGACGTTCCGATCGCGCCATTACCTTCAAATGTACTACCGCCGCAACCCGCAGACCAAGATCGATTACTTCCCCCTCCACAACTACCGGAAGCCTCAAATTCAACTGAGAATGACTACTATGCCAAATTCCAGATTGACCGTATTGAAGTTGTTGGTAGCACAGTTTTCAAACCAGAACAGTTTAACCCTATTACATCTCCTTTTGTTGGACGGGAGCTGACGTTTGCAGAATTGTTGCAAGTCAGAGACGCTATCACGAAACTTTACGTCGATAATGGTTATGTAACCACAGGGGCAATAATTACACCACAAACGGTAGAAGCTGGGATTGTCAAAATTCAGGTTATTGAGGGTAGTTTGCAAGAAATCAAGATAGTTGGTAATAGGCGATTGCAAAGTCAGTATATTCGCGATCGCATCCAACTTGGTGTCAAAACACCCTTGAATGTACCGCGCTTGTTAGAAAAGTTGCAACTTCTTCGTCTCGATCCGCGCATTCAAAACCTATCTACTGAGTTGCAGACGGGCGTGCGTCCGGGAACCAACATATTGCTAGTCGAGGTTGAAGAAGCAGACACTTTCACGCTGACAGCAACCCTAGATAATGGGCGATCTCCGAGTGTAGGTAGTTTTCGCCGGGGACTAGCTCTACAACAAGCCAATTTACTAGGTTTTGGCGATACGCTAAGTGTCGAATACGCCAATACAGATGGCAGCAATACTATTGATGTTAATTACACTCTACCAATTAATGCCCAAAATGGCACTATCCGGTTTGGTTATAACCAGGGATGGAACCACGTTATTGAAGAGCCATTCAATCTACTTGATATTCAATCAAATACCCGCTCTTATGAATTAAGCTATCGACAACCATTAGTACAAAAGCCAACTCAGGAGTTAGCTGTGGGGCTGTCTTTCTCGCGTCAGGAAAGCCAAACTGAGTTGGGTATTGATGACATTGGAGGATTTCCACTCTCACCCGGTGCAGATGCGGATGGAAAAACGAAGATTTCTGTCGTGCGCTTTTTTCAAGAATACACTCAGCGTAACAATCGGCAGGTGTTTGCCATGCGATCACAATTTAACTTTGGAGTCGATTGGTTTGATGCAAATGTCAATAAAGACACACCAGACAGCCGCTTTTTTGCTTGGCGGGGACAAGCACAGTGGGTACGGCAATTAGCATCCGACACTCTGTTTTTAGTCAGGGGCGATGTACAATTAGCAACAGATTCCTTAATACCGTTTGAGCAATTTGGTCTTGGCGGACAACTCAGTGTAAGAGGCTATCGTCAAGACACACTACTTACAGATAATGGCATATTATTATCAGCAGAATTACGGTTGCCCATTGTCCGTGCTCCTAAAACAGGAGTGCTACAACTGACACCCTTCATAGATGCAGGAAAAGGCTGGAATATTAATGGGGACAATCCTTCCCCAAGTACGCTAATAGGTACGGGGTTAGGACTGTTGTGGAAACAGGGAGATAACTTCTCAGCCCGCCTAGATTGGGGTATTCCCTTAATATCAGTAGATGGAGAAAAGCGATCGCTCCAGGAAAATGGACTGTATTTCTCAGTGCGCTATTCCCCATAACACGCTGTCTATATAGGACTCCTATTTGATTTTTGAACAAAACTCAGTATACCTAAATTTTCTAGAATCTTCTTGCCTATTGCCTATTGCCTGCCTACACAAATCAGTTCACCAAATCAAACCGGATTCCTAATAGTAATGAGATTGTCAGTCATAGGTATGCTACTTGCCAGCAACAAATTTAAAGTTAGCTTCAGGATTTATATTGCCCAATCTCAATCCAGCAATTTAATCACCGGGCAATAAAGATTAGCTAGACGATAATTTTGGGAACCCTAAGACCAGAAAATAAGGGGAAGATTTTTGGTATGAGAGCGATTCGAGAAGCGACAAACCTCCAGCTTAATGTATTTTTTAATATAAATAGAAACCAACTGATGAAAGCAACTTCTGTTTGGTTGAGTTTGCTCAATGGAGTGATAACAGGTACAATGCTACTGCCATTGACAGCCATGCTTCTTTGGATTGGTTCTGCCAAAGCTCAAGTGACTCCCGACTACACGCTCAACACTAGTGTCTCCCAAAACAGCAATAATTTCACCATTACTAATGGTCACCAAGTCGGGAACAACCTATTCCATAGTTTTAGTCAGTTTTCCATTCCCACAAATGGGTCAGCCTTCTTCAACAACACCCCAGATGTACAAAATATCTTTAGCCGAGTCACGGGAAACAATGTTTCCAATATTGATGGTTTAATTCGAGCTAATGGTAGCACCAATCTATTTTTGCTTAACCCCAATGGTATCATTTTTGGTTCCAATGCCCGTTTGAATATTGGAGGGTCTTTTGTTGTCAGCACAGCTGAGAGCCTATTGTTTGACAATGGCTTTGCATTCAGTGCTACAAGTCCCCAAACACCTCCCCTGCTCACCCTCAATGTGCCTGTTGGCTTGCAATTTGGTAGCAATCCGGGACTTATCGCTGTCCAAGGAACAGGGCATAATGCACAGTTAAGTGGTACAGATCGCATTTCTGAATTAAACGTTGGCTCAAGCGGTTTACAGGTACAACCAGGCAAAACGCTAGCGTTAATAGGTGGTCATCTTAACCTAGATGGAGGATTGCTTTTTGCACCGGGAGGACGGATTGAGTTGGGGAGCGTCACAAGAGAAAGCGTAGCCCTCAATTCGCACCCTCAAGGATTTACCCTAAGTTATCCCCATAATACCACCTTTGGCAATATCCAGATGAGTCAACTAGCCTTAGCGTCTGCTAGCGGAACAAGTGCAGGTTCTATCCAAATTCAAGGGCAACAAGTTGATATTCGAGATGGTTCAATGGTGTTGGTGCAAAATCAAGGCGATCGGATTGCAGGAGATATTACAATTAATGCTACCGAATCACTCCATCTCGTTGATAAATCACCAGATTTTAGGAGTTCTAGCAGTTTAATCAATGAAACTACATCCTCTGGTGCCGCAGGGAACATTGTCATTACAACGCCACAATTGCTTCTTGATAAAGGTGCTTTCATTCTTAACCGAAGCTTTCATGAAGCCCCTGGTGGCAACATTGTAGTGAACGCTGATGAAATGCAGATAGGTGGTTTTACACTCGGCGATCCTAATCCTTTTCGAGCAGTCAGTCTTTTGTTAGCTAGTGCTCATGCGAGTGGCAAAGGGGGAAATGTTTCTATCTCCACCGAAAACCTTTCTATCCTTGATGGCGGCAATGTAGGAGCAAGACCCTATGGTCAAGGCAACGGTGGTGACGTCACCGTCAAAGCAGATACAATCCAGGTAACGAGTTTGGGAGCACCAACAGGCTCATACTTTAGTCTACTGTCAACTGCAACCTTTGGGTCTGGTAATGCAGGCAATCTTACGATTGATACACGCACATTATCAGTTCAAAACGGTGGGCGAGTGTCTGCTTCTAGTATAAGTCGGGGAAGTTCTGGTAATCTTACAGTCAATGCATCTAAATCGATTGAGGTGATTGGTGTGAAAGACGCACAAAATCCCACTTATATTGGTGCTGCCGTTCGTGTTTTTGGTAATCAAGGCTCTAGCGCGAATTCAGGTATCACCACGATTAACACTCCAGTCCTTAATGTCAGTGATGGTGCAACAGTCTTTGTCCTGAATCAGGGTAACGGTAACGCCGGAAGCTTAAGGATTAATACTGACACCCTGCGACTCAACAATGGGGGGAGCATTTCAGCATCCACAAAAGCAGGTGAAGGTGGCAATATTGACCTTAATATCAGTGATATCACACTCATGCGTCATCACAGTTCTATTAGTGCAGAAGCAGGTGGTACTGGCAATGGCGGCAATATCACTCTTAACTCTCCTATTATTATGGGTTTAGGAAATAGTGACATTATTGCCAATGCCGTCCAAGGATACGGAGGCAACATTCAGATTGCAACTGGTGGCATTTTTGGACTGAGGTTTCGTCCTCAACCGACGACTGAGAATGATATCACTGCTAGTTCCCAATTTGGGGTCAACGGTACTGTTCAAATCAATACCATCGGCGTCGATCCGAATTCTGGATTAGTCAAACTGCCAACCAATGTGGTCGATTCATCCGAGCAAATTGCCACAGGTTGTGCGGAAGATGGCGACAGTTACTTTGTGGCAACTGGACGAGGTGGTATACCGCAAAATCCTATTGTGCAGATAATCGACGAGCGCGCTTGGGAAGATGTGCGAGACTTATCTACATACTACAAAACTCTGGAAGTACAAGCCCACACGCCCCCATCCACTAATGTCCTCGTTCAAGCCACAACTTGGTACCGCAACGCTGTTGGAAAAGTTGAGTTAATTGCGTCACAGTCTTCTGCTCATGTGGAGTCACCGTTAACCTGTGCTGCGATTCCAAGAGTTAATTAAATTCAGGACTTATCTAAATAGTTATTAGTGACCGTGTTGCTGGTGTTAAGAAAAACACTATCTGGGGCATATTAAATTTGTAGACTGCCCCAACGGGCATAACAATATTTTCAATCTAAAATGGTATGACTTTCCAAATCAAACCATGTCGTTGGTTATATCTTAGCTTTAGTATCTTAAGCCTGTATTTAGCAGTGACTATTACACCTGTAAAAGCGTCTGTGCAAGTACTGATAACCTCTACCCAGAATACACCATCCACTTCCCTCGTATCTTCCCAACCCATCAACTGGCTGGAACAGGGACGGAGCTTTTATCGTTCTGGGCGCTTTGCAGAAGCCGTAACAGCTTGGCAAACAGCAGTACAAAAGTACCACAATCAAGGAGATCGCCTCAACGAAGCCCTAAGCTTGAGCTATCTATCATTAGCACAGCAAGAATTGAACCAGTGGGAAACAGCCCGCCAGTCTATTGAGCAAAGCTTAAAACTGTTACAAGCAGCTAAACCCCCAGTCAATGCAATTCTCTGGGCTCAAGTACTCAATACTCAGGCAAATTTACAACTGCACACTGGTAAAGCCGAAATCGCCCTCGAAAATTGGCAACAAGCTCAAAAATTTTACGAGCAGGCAGGTGATATAATGGGAAGCCTGGGTAGTCAAATTAACCAAGCACAAGCGTTACAAAGCCTGGGATTTTACCGACGCTCTAGGCAGCAGTTAGAAGAACTTACTCAAAAACTCAAAGGGATGCCGGATTCTGAAATTAAAGTGAGCGGGCTGCGATCGCTTGGCTTAACTCTCCAATTAATTGGTGATACTGGCAAAAGTCAAGAGGTGTTGGAGCAAAGTTTAGCGATCGCTCGCAAAATCGAAGCCAAACCCCACTTAAGTTCTATCCTTCTCAGCCTCGGACAAACCGCTGTTGCTTTACAAAATCCGGATGCAGCATTAGATTATTTTGAACAAGCAGAACAAATAACCACCAACCCAGGCGATCTACTACAAGCGCGTTTAGCTCGTTTCAAACTTTTCCTCGAATACGACAAGCTTGAACTTGCTGCCCCACTTGCACCTGATCTGTTACAACAACTTAGAGAACTGCCTATCAGTCAAACCTCTCTTTACGCAGCTATTAATTTTGTTGCCACCCTCAATCGTCAGTCAGATCCTTCCCAAATCCTACCACTCAAAGATCTAGCTCAACTGATGGCAACGACAGTCCAATCCGCACAGCAAATCCAAGATGTTCGGGTACAAGCTTATGCACTACATCAGTGGGGACAACTTTACCGTCGTACACAGCAGTGGTCTGAGGCACAAAAATTGGCTCAGAAATCTCTCAATATTGCCCGTCAAATTCAAGCTGAAGATATCATTGCTCAATCAGCATGGCAGGTAGGACAATTGTACAAGCAAAAGGGCGATCGACAGCAAGCAATGAGTGTTTATACCGAAGCGGTTAATGCTTTAAAAGCTCTGCGAGGAGATTTGGTTGCCATTAACCCCGATGTCCAGTTCTCTTTCCGCCAAAGTGTAGAGCCTGTTTACCGGGAACTAGTCGGTTTACTGCTGGATGGGCAACCAAGTCAAACAGCCCTCGCACAAGCCCGTGAATTGATTGAATCACTCCAAATAGCAGAACTCGATAACTTTTTCCGAGAAGCCTGTTTAGATAAAATTCAGCAAATTGACCAAGTAGACCCCACTGCAACAGTCATTTACCCCATTATCCTGCCCGACCGTTTAGCTGTAATTTTCTCCCAAACGGGACAACCACTCCGTTATTATGTCATTTACAAATCTCAAATTGAAATTGAGCAGACTTTAAATAATTTATTAATGGCTTTAAACCCAGTCTCAGACTCCAAAGACCGGGATCGATTCTCCCAACAGATTTATGATTGGCTGATTGGTCATGCAGAAGTAGATGGAGTTTTCAAAAATACTAAGACATTGATATTCGTTTTGGATGGTCAATTGCGGAACATTCCAATGGCAGCCTTGTATGACGGGAAACAATATCTCATTGAGAAGTATGCTGTCGCACTTTCACCAGGATTGCAACTCATGACTGCCCGATCTCAACAAAATAATATTGCAGCACTTGTAGGTGGTATTAGCCAATCTCACGCAGGCTTTAGTGCTTTACCTGCTGTGGAATCAGAAGTAAAGCAAATCTCAAAAGCAGTACCGTCAGATCTGTTACTAAATCAAGCATTTACCAGTAAAGCTCTTGCCGATCGCGTGAAATCTAGTCGCGCTGGTGTTATTCACCTAGCGACTCACGGACAATTTAGCTCCCGCCTTGAAAACACTTTCTTACTTACTTGGGATAAAAAAGTCAATATTCAGGAATTATCTGAACTTCTCAAAAACCGAGGTAACAATTCATCGAACGCAATTGAGTTGCTGGTATTGAGTGCTTGTGATACGGCAGCTGGAGACGATCGCGCTGTCCTTGGACTAGCAGGCTTAGCAGTCAAATCTGGTGCCCGTTCAACCATCGCAACCCTATGGCCCGTGAAAGATAAAGCCGCTGAGATGCTGATGACTCGTTTCTATAATCAGCTGCAACAACCCAAAATCACTAAAGCTGAAGCGCTACGACAAGCACAAATAAACCTAATTCGCCAAACTGATTTTCACGATCCATTCTTTTGGTCTGCCTTTGTTTTGGTCGGAAGTTGGTATTAAATCAGTAATATTACTGATTTAATATCAAACAAAAATGTGCAATATTTTATAGTATTTTTTACTGACTCTGTTTATGCTAGTAATATATATTCCTGGTTGAAATAGTGATTAGAAGAATCTTTCAAGCTTCTTGTCACCATCAAACAATGTATTTTTGTACAGGTATTCATGAGGAAAAAGTCGTGAAACGTCAGTATTTAGTGAGTATATTGAGCGTCTTTGCTCTTATCGCTAGCATTGGATGGACTCGTGCCCACGCCATTACATTTACACCACCCCCCAATAATGGCGCTCCCAGTCAAGCAACGGGAGGGGCTTCCCGTGGTAATTTCTTTACCCCAGCCTCTGGAAAGGGTACACCTCAACAAGCAAGTGGGGGAGCCTCCCGTGGTAACCTTTTTCAGCCTGCATCTGGCAATGGGACACCACAGCAAGCAAGTGGTGGAGCTTCTCGCGTTGGCACCTACTACTTAAATCCTTCGATAGTAAGAACAGAAGTTCCAGCCGCACTCATCGCACTCCTACCTCAAAACTTCTATGGGACAACAGTGTTTGAACATCCTACAATTCTGGTTTATCTTCCTGCGTCCAATGCAGAAGAAGCCGTGTTTAGTCTTAAGGATGAAGCGGGCAATACCCAGCATCAGATGACCATCCCAGTTGCTGGAAAAACAGGGGTAATCGCCGTAAAATTGCCAGAAAACGCCCTTGCTTTAGCCATCGGGAAAAACTACCAATGGTTCCTAGCACTGAAATTAGATGGACGACTCAGTCCGAGTACTCCTTATGTCGATGGTTGGATTCAGCGTATTCAGCCCAGCTTTGAACTAGAAACAATACTGCAACAAAAAGATGCTCTAAAGCAAGCAGCTGTCTTAGGTAAAAACGGGGTTTGGTATGACTGTGTGGCAACACTTGCTACCCTATACGCCTCCCAACCCACTAATGTCACCCTCGCCAAGCAATGGGAAGAACTCCTCTCCTCAGTCAGCTTGAAAGAGATTGTTACAGCTCCGTTAGTCATATCTGCTAATTAATTTGCGTTATTGGCATCAAGAGTAACCAAACGATAAAACTGATAACTGTATGGCGCAAATATGTGGCGCAAATTCCAAGCCTTTATTCAACACACTCGTAGTGTTTTGATTATTTCTCCCAGTATTGCCCTAACAGTAACAGTTGGGCAGTTGTTGGGATTTTTCAATTTACCTGAGTGGAAACTTCGCGATGAATGGTTTCGCCTGCGATCGCAACAAACGATAGCAGACGAAATTGTTGTTGTTACAATTGATGAACGGGACATACAATCGGTAGGTAAATGGCCAGTTCCAGACTGGGCACTGGCACAATTGCTTGTTAAGATTCGGGCACAACAACCCCGAGTCATTGGATTGGATCTCTATCGGGATTTACCTGAGGGAAAAGGGCATGAACAACTCGTGCAAATCTTCCGCAGCACTCCTAACTTGTTTGGAGTTGAAAAAATCACTGGCGAACGTGTTAACCCTCCCCCAGAACTCAAACAACAAGATCGGGTGGGTTTAGCAGATTTAGTGCTGGATGGCGATCGCCATATACGCCGCGCCCTCCTCACAGCTGAAGATACGAAAGAACAGGGCACTCTCAAAGCAGGACTAGCGACTCGTGTAGCACTTCAGTACCTTGAAGTTGAAGGGATAACGTTAGAAAGCATTGACCAAAAACAGCAAAAGTTTAGGTTGGGTAAAGAAGGTTACACGCCACTACAAAATCAAGAAGCCGGTTATCTCGATACAGAGTTAGGTGGCTATCAAATTCTACTCAACTGGTATGGTTCGGAAGCAGCGTTTCGCATGGTAAGGATGCGAGATGTTTTAGCAGGGCGAATTCCAGCAAATCTGATGCGCGATCGCATGGTATTTATTGGGTCAGTTGCGGCTAGTACCAATGATTTCTTTAGCACGCCCTTTAGTTCTTCTTTAATATCTGCCGAAAAACCTACGCCAGGAGTTATTGTCCATGCTAATATTGCTCACCAACTGGTGCGAGGAGCAAAAACAGGGAAAACAACCCTCCACGGAGTTTCTGGGATTTCTTTGTCACTCTGGATTGTGTTATGGTCTGTGATTGGTTCTGCAGGTAGTTGGTGGTTAGCTAGTGTAAGAACCAGACGACAAATTCCGGGTGGAAAAATTCTTTGGGCAACTGTAGGTATCATTGGGGTATACATGGGGAGTGCCTATGGAATGTTTTGCAATGGTTTCCTAATTCCAGTAACACCAGTCTTAACAGCGTTCATCAGCAGCGCGATCGCAACAACAAATGCTTATAAACAGAAGAAGTTAGAAGAAACAAATCGCAAACTGGAAATCGCAAACGGTCAATTATTAGATTATTCCAAAACTCTGGAAGGAAAAGTCGAAGAGCGAACTCGCGAACTGATGGAAGCAAAGCAAGTAGCTGAAGCTGCTAACCAAGCAAAAAGTGAGTTCCTGGCAAATATGAGCCATGAGTTACGTACACCCCTCAATGGTATTCTCGGATATGCACAAGTGCTGGAGCGATCGCCAAATCTCACAGACAAAAATCGCGAAGGGGTTAACATCATTCATCAATGCGGGTCACACCTTTTGATGTTAATCAATGACATTCTCGATCTCTCAAAAATTGAAGCTCGTAAATTAGAATTAGTGACAGCCAATGTGCATTTGCCCACTTTCTTACACGGTGTGACTGAGATTTGTAGTATCCGCGCTGAACAGAAAGGAATTGCATTGAATGTCTTGGTCAGTGACCGACTACCACATGCTATTCAAACAGATGAAAAGCGATTGCGACAAGTACTCATCAATTTGCTAGGTAATGCCATCAAATTTACAGATAGTGGTAGCGTGACTTTTAAAGTAGACCTTGTTGAGGATGAATCGTCAGCCATAATTCATGAGTCATCGCCGACTTGTACAATTCGCTTCCAGATTGAAGATACTGGTATAGGAATGTCGCCGAATCAACTGGAGAAAATCTTTTTGCCTTTTGAGCAAGTAGGTGAGGTAGGGCGAAAACATGAAGGGACTGGCTTGGGATTGACTATCAGTCAAAGAATTGCGACATTAATGGGAAGCCAAATTCAGGTACAAAGTCACTTGGGTGAAGGGAGTGTGTTTTGGCTGGATTTGACAGTACCGCTTTCCCTTGATGGGTATACAGGGGAGATTGTTCCAAGCTATCAAAAAATTATTGGGGTTCGAGGTTGTTTACCACTGGTTCTCATTGTCGATGATGATGACAAACACCGCTCTATGTTAAGCAGTTTGTTGCAGGAAATAGGATGTCGAACTTTGGAAGCAACTGATGGTAAACAAGGGTTGCTCTTAGCAACTCTACAGAATCACTTAGATGTTATTGTGCTTGATTTAGCCATGCCCACTATGGATGGCTTCGAGTTAATGTTTCACCTGCAAGAGAATCCGCAAACCCGTTCTGTTCCTATTATCGTATCTAGCGCTAGCGTATTTGAGGAAAATCGTCAAAGGAGTTTACAAGCAGGAGCAACTGCATTTTTGCCCAAACCTCTTGAGATGGATGAATTGTTGAATGCGATGCGATCGCTACTAGGAGTGGAGTGGATTTATGCCCAATCTACACCTCAGCCGTTATCTCCTAAGCAACAGAAAGCACTTGAAAGTGAACAAGTTCTACCATCCCAGGATGTTTTGCAACAACTTTATCACCTGGCAATGATGGGGGATATTCAGGCGATTGAAGAAATGTTAGAAGCTCTGAATAGGGAGGATCAAAGGTTAGCTCCTTTTGTTGCTGAGTTAAATAAACTTACTGCTCATTTCCAAACCGCAAAAATACGTAATTTTCTTAAATCTTTTGTAGCAATGGAGCCACGACAATGATAATCAATTCTCTCTCAAAGCCAATACATATTCTTTTAGTTGATGACAATCCCAATAATCTCAAGGTTTTATCAGAAGCTATTCAGGGATATGGTTGGAAAGCACTGATGGCAACAGATGGGGAATCGGCAATTGAACAAACGGAATACGCCCATCCCGATCTCATTCTCCTGGATGTTATGATGCCCGGTATGGATGGATTTGAAACTTGTCGCAAACTGAAAGCCAATCCTATCACTCAGAATATTCCAATCATATTCATGACTGCCCTATCCGATTCTACAGACAAAGTCAAAGGACTAGAAATTGGTGCAGTTGACTACATTACCAAACCCTTCCAACAGGAAGAAGTGATTGCACGAATAAAGTTACACCTGAAACTGTCTTATCTGACCCGTAGCTTAGAACAAAGAGTGCAAGAACGCACTGCAGAACTCACCAAATCTCTACAACAGTTACAACAGACTCAACTACAACTCATCCAAAGTGAGAAAATGTCTACCTTAGGACAACTGGTTGCAGGTATTGGTCATGAGATTAATAACCCGATTGGTTTTATTAGCGGAAATTGCTCTCATATTCAAGAATATACAAACGATCTTCTTCGTTTAATCAGGCTTCTACAAACAAAACTACCGGATACAGACCCAGATATTGAAGACTTGGTTGAAGAGATCGATTTGGAGTATCTGGTTGAAGATTTGCCAAAAATACTGACATCAATGCAGCAAGGAATTAACCGCCTAAGAGATATCAGTCTTTCTCTAAGAACCTTTGCGCGTGCAGATATTTCCTCTAAAGTCGAGTTTCAGATTCACGAAGGTATTGATAGCACATTAATGCTATTAAAACACCGTTTGCAAAATAACGGCAACCGCCCTAACATCCGAGTGGAGACAAGATATGGTGAGTTACCCCCCATCGCTTGTTATCCCGGACAACTGAACCAGGTCTTTATGAATATTATCGCCAATGCTATTGATGCATTTGATGACTTTAATCAAAATCACCCTGGCGAGAGCGCTGCTGAACCGAATACCATTGCGATCGCAACATCTGTCGATCTCCAGCAAGAAACCGTCACAATTTGTATTGAAGACAACGGGTTCGGTATGACTCCTGAGGTGCAAGCTCGAATTTTTGAGCCATCGTTTACAACTAAGCCTGTAGGTAAAGGAACTGGATTGGGATTAGCTATCTGCTACCAAATTATTGTCGATAAACACAATGGTCAAATCACTTGCTCTTCAAGCCCTGGTAAGGGAACGAAGTTTATTATAACTTTACCAATATAGAACTACACAGGTTTAAATAAAGTCAGAGGATAGCTATGTGTTAAAAAGTCTACTCCCCATCACCGTATTTCTCGCTATGAGAATAACACTCTCGGAGAAATTGGAGTGTGGAAGTGGGGGCAAATTTTACTTGTCTGGCGATCTCATCCAGTCGTTGTCCTGCGATCGCTACGCCTGCCAAGACTAGACTCAGCATCCCTAGCTGTGCCCCAAGCGTGAAAGCGATATAGCCAAGCATAAGAATGACGGAGCCCAATTGGAGCAAAAGCACGGCGTCAAGCCGACGAGCAATTGGTTGCGCTAAGACACCAGTAATAACGAAAATAAATAACATTGGTCCGGACCAGTTAGGCAGATTATATTGCACTAACTGTGCTGGTAAGATTACACCCACAATTCCAGCAAGCGACCACGCTAATGCAATTGCTAGCCCAGCCGGGATAGAGCCTTCTGGAAAACTTGGCAGGCGAACTAGCGTTCCAGGAGAAACAGGCTGTTCTGGTAGTCTAATCGCCAAGCCTATACATCCCAGGATCAGTGTGAAGACAACCCAATAGCTGAAAGGAACCAAAGAATTTTGGAATAACAGAGCTGCATTCGTAAACAGGGCACCACTGGAAAAACCCAAAGAAGTCGTTAAACTGACATAAGCTGCAACCTGTGTCCAAGATTGAGGTATCAAAGCAGATATATACGCCGTTCCAGTTCCAGTAATCAAGCCAACTGCGATTCCCTGTAAGACACGGGTAACAAACAACGTGTAAATGGTTGGGCGGGCAATCATCAGGAATGTTGCGAATGCGGCTGATAGCAAGCTACTTAGAATTACGGTCTTACGTCCTATGCGATCGGAAATTCCGCCAAGTAGAATCAGAGTCGGCAACAGTCCTGCTACATATGTTGCAAAGGCTACCGCTGATAATCCACTACCGTAGCCTGCGTTTTGAGCATAGGTATTATACAGAGGGACTTGTAAATTCGTAGCATGGGTTACAAGAAAAAACGCCGCAGCTACAATTAATATACGTCGATTCATAGTTGAAAATTTGGGTGTGCCCTGAATTACAATAGTAAATTCATCAATAAAATGGTTTAATGACGGTGCTGCAAGCGAACGCGAATCGTAATGATTACCACATACAATACAGGCACCATAAATAGACTCAAAAAAGTAGAGACAATCATGCCGCCAAAAACGGCTGTTCCCAAAGATTGGCGGCTTGCTGCGCCACCTCCCGATGCAGTCACGAGTGGTAAAATACCCAAAAGCGTTGCAAGGGAAGTCATCTTGTTGAGTCCTTACAATGGTGAAATTACAATAGACCTCTTATGCTTTGCTTACCACATAATCGTGGTAGATTATATCTTGCCCTATGGGCAAGAAACCGGGTTTGGAGAAAATAACGATGCTAAAAAAGCTGAATTTTTCGTTGAGAAACCCGGTTTTTTAGGTCTTGTTGAGAATGCTGCAAGATGTTAGATATCCTTATAAATGCAGTAATTAATTTAAGTATGCAAAATCTTCAGAATCAGTGTCTTGCAAATTTCTCTGATTTTTGAGCAAATTTCTACTGGCTTTTCAGAAAAACTTTTGGAAAAGACATACAAAAAAGCCAAATAATCTACGTAGGGCTTGCTGGTAAGGCTTTTCAAGGACTCAATAACGCTACGAACCTGTGCAAAGCTGTACTAAAATGTGGAACAATTCTGACAACTAGGAAAAGGTGTTTACTATACTATTCGGTAAACAGTATGGTAAACAAAACAGGCTTGAATGGCAAACAGTTAAGTGAACAAGCAAAAGTTTTTACTGTACAATTAAACTGTATTAATTCAGCAATGCCTTTGAAATTATTCCCACACCCCCAGACTCCGCTGTCGCTAGCGCGGTAATTTTGTTTTGGGAATGCGATTCTTGGGGAATGCGATCGCCTTTATTGCTGTAGGGGTTGTAGGTGCAGCGACTGTCAGAACTAAATTTTCATGACTTTGTCCCACCTTAACAGATGGTGGGCTATCAACTCCAGCGACGACAACACGCACGCTATTTTCATCTATAGAAGCCACAGAAACACCAGAGATTCCTTGCGTAGGATTGCTAATGTTAAATGGTTCGCCTGACTCCAAATGCAATTGAGCATTGGTAATTTCAGCGACATAGGTATTCTCGTAGGTAGATGTTATGATTTGCGACAGATTCGGGTCCGTTGTCTGCAAAATCACCTCAATACCATCTTGTGTTGATTCGACAGAAACTGTGGTTACTTGATTGACCTCTGCCCAAACAGGTTGAAGTGTTAGTGTTGACATAACTGCTGTAACTGTCAAGCTTGTAAATAGCGGTAATCTTTGCACCATAACTCCTCAAACGACACACCTAAACGTTTTGCAGGCTCGATTACCATGCGAGTTGCCGTGTTTATCTATAAATGCTTGCTGGATTTTTTACTTATAAACTGCCCAAGGCATTTTAGCATAAACCACTCCAATTTTACAAGCAATACTACAAGGGAAGTACGAAAATTAGAAACCCGGTATCTCCAAGATACCGGGTTTCTAGCACCTCAACTATCTTCCGATAAGTACCTATGCATAAATATTTATGTATTTTTCCTGACGACTTGTTTTGAAAAAATTATCGTTTTCCTCCTTGACTTTGATTAGACAGGTCTGTATAGTCAAAATATAGACAGACAAGTTTGTATAAAAACAGGAGTTCCGAGATGACTACCTACCGCACCGTTACCATTGATGGCTTAGACATTTTTTACCGGGAAGCTGGAGCACCTGATGCTCCTACAATCTTGCTACTGCACGGATTTCCTACCTCTTCTCATATGTTTCGCAATCTAATTGCATCTCTTAGCGATCGCTTTCATCTAATTGCACCAGACTATCCGGGTTTTGGTAATAGTTCTATGCCAACGGTAGATGAATTTGAGTACACCTTTGATCGCCTTGCTGAAATCATTGAGAAGTTCATCGACAAGCTAGAGTTAAAACGTTACAGCCTCTATCTCATGGACTATGGTGCGCCGATTGGTTTTCGGATTGCGACAAAGCACCCCGAACGGGTGGAAGCGTTAATTATCCAAAATGGTAATGCTTATGACGAAGGACTACGCGAGTTCTGGGAACCCCTGAAAGCCTACTGGCGCGATCGCACCCCAGAAAACGAGAACGCTCTACGCCAGTTGTTAACATTGGATGCAACGAAGTGGCAATACACCCATGGAGTTCACAATCTCGAAGCCATCAGCCCCGATAATTGGAATCTAGATCAGCGGTTCTTAGATCGTCCTGGTAACACTGAGATTCAATTGGCACTGTTTTACAGCTACGGTTCAAATCCACCTCTCTACCCCGAATGGCAAAACTACTTACGGCAATATCAACCTCCCACGTTGATTGTTTGGGGTAAAAATGACTACATCTTCCCGGCAGAAGGAGCATACCCCTATCAACGCGATTTGAAAGACTTGGAGTTTCATTTGCTTGATACAGGACACTTTGCATTAGAGGAGGAAGGAAAAGCGATCGCTGACTACATCATCACTTTTCTGAGTAAACGTCAACAGAACTAAGCCATCTCATTTGATTCATTTTTTTTCATGTCTTATTTAGACAGACAGGTCTACATAATCAATCCGCTTATTTGTTTGGAGCAATTCTTGAATTTATTGGAGTAAACTCATGCAACCTATCAATCTCTCTGACACTAACGTTGCTATTCAAGGGTATGATCCCGTGTCCTATTTCACCAATCAACCCACCCAAGGAAATCCCGCTATTACCTCAACGTATCAAGGGGCTATCTATTACTTTGCCAGTGAAACAAATAAAGCTCAGTTTGATGCAAACCCCGAACAGTATCTTCCCCAATATGGTGGCTTCTGTGCGGTTGCTGTTTCCGAGGGTAAGTTAGTTCCAGTCGATCCTCAAACCTATAAAGTTACAGATGGCAAACTCTACCTATTCTACAATGGCGAACTAGGCAACACAAAACCTCAATGGGATGCCGATGAAGAGACTTTACGCCGAAAAGCTGATGCTCACTGGGAACAAAACGATCTGAAACCTGCTTAATTCTGTATGCGGGTGGAAGCTCAAGTTTATGCTTTCACCCCCAATATGGTTCACGGATAAGCTGGAATAGAAACCCGGTTTCTTTGAGAAACCGGGTTTCTAGCAGCACGAATAAACCTTAACTCCAGCAATTGCAGATTTACCACAATTAAACATCTTGTGTAAATCATTTTTGTCCGCCTACTTAATAGCGTTGAATTTTTTATAATAAACAGAAAGGTCTATATAAAGAAAATTATGGCTTCGACACCAAGCAAAAAACCTGCCCGTGAGAGAATACTGGAAACTGCGGTAGAGTTGTTTTACCAACGAGGAATTCAGAATGTAGGTATTGATGAAATTATAGCTCGTGCTGGCGTTGCTAAAATGTCACTCTACAACCATTTTCAGTCAAAAGACCATCTAGTTGCAGAGTTCTTGCGACTGCAAGATGAACGATGGCAAAATTGGTTTTTCTCAGCAGTAGAACGTTATGGAAGTACTCCACAAGAACGTCTTTTAGGCATTTTCGATGCTCTGAAAGAGTGGTTTAACAATCCAGATTACCGGGGTTGCGCGTTCGTTAATGCAACAGTCGAATTGGTCAATCCAACTCATCCCGGTTATCAAGTTGCTCTAGAACACAAGCGAGCAATGTATCAATATATTCTGGAATTGGTAAAGGCAGCAAATCTTACAAATGCTGAAACACTTGCTCGTCAATTCGTGTTGTTAGCAGAAGGGGCGATCGTTGTCGCTATGATGGAAGGGGCTTCAACCGCAGCTGAACAAGCCCGTGAAGCTGCGTCCGTTCTGATTAAATCAAAGGTCGGATGTAATATGGAGATGTAGTACTTTGTGAAGACCAAGGTAGCTTTATGCCATCTCCATTTTCGGGAATGAACCCTTACCTTGAAAATCCTGAGTTTTGGTCAGAAATCCATCATCGCTGATTACGGCTGTTGCGAATGCAATTGAGTCAAATCCCAGCCGAGACTACCGGGTGGCAATTGAGAAGCGGGTTTATAGCTTCTTTGTCACCCTATCAGGACCCACCCCACACCTACATTAATTTAAAACATATAAAATTTTATCCTCGCGAACGTTTTCTTGTATAAATTCAGCAGCCACAGCAATTTCTAAAACAAATCGTAAATCATTTTCCATCCATCCAGTTTTTTGAAGAAGGTCTCTTAGAAAATAAGATTGAGAAGAATCTTTTCTAAAAATATCCAATAATTGCTTTAGTTTCTGCCCAATTTCTCTAGCGTCATCTGTTGAAATATTCATTTTTTATGCCTTTGATGAATTGATGAAATCAGTACCAGTCGTCAACCACTCTTAATGTAAACTAAAATCAGCAAATTTAACAGTTACAAAGGAAGGTAGAGGGCAGGAGGCAGCTATTCTGAAGGGAATTCTGCCTCCTGCCCGCTTAAAAAACTGGCCTTTGCTGGGTTTAAAGCCCAGTTCAAAAAAAGATGTTTTTTGAGATGCTTTGCACGAACTACTAGTTGCTTTAGAGACTGGTTGCTAAAACTATTGATTTGTGACTAACTAACATATTTGTTTGTGATCCATATCACAACATCTATCTTTAACGACTAACTGCTAACTGGAATTCGAGCAATCGTCAATACTTAATAGCCAACAGGACTGAATCTGGAGGATGTGCTTCATTCTATCCTCGGTTAATACTGCATATTTCCTCAATATAAACCTTATATATCTACAGGACATCATGCAAGGTTTTTGAGGAAAAAATGAACATTAAACATATTATTCATCCATTAATAACTTCAATAATAATTGTTGGATTTGCTAACTTTGAAGTTATAAATCAATCATTCACACTAGAACAAGCTCATCAAACAGTGCAAGCTTTTGAGAATCAAATGATGCAATCTCAAACACCTCCTGATAGAGGATTACCAAGACGACGAGAAAGTGGTAGTACTGGTTTCAAAACGTTGAAATATAGTCATATTTGTTAATTCACTTAAAGCTTGCAGTCGTCCCAATACTTACTTAAATTTATGATATTAGCAAAAATAAAAACCCGGTTTCTTGGAGAAACCGGGTTTTTAAACTTTTATCAGTTATCAAGCAACTCCTATCTCAATACTGCAAGGGTTATAGTGCTCATCCCGTTTTGATCCCCCCAGCCCCCCTTGAAAAGGGGGGTTTAAAGCCCCCTTCATAAGGGGTGTTGGGGGGATCGAGTCAAAACCTTCAAGTATTGACTCCTATAGCGCTTTTCAGTTGAATCACATATAGTGCGATCGCCATCAAATGTAGGGGCGAACGGTTGAGAGCCCTCCAACTTGTATTGCACCCAACCGAGAACCGCTATATCTGATTCGCGACCCCAGAAACCCGGTATCTTTAAGATACCGGGTTTCTCGCCTTTTACGAATGATTCAGGAATGCTATGTAGCTGATAGCTGACTGCTGATAGCTAACTTAAGATTCACTAGTTTCAACACGAAGAGGAATTGTAATTCCTTCTCGAGATAAAGCATCTGTTAACGTTTTTCGCAGCACGCGTTGAATATGAAGATGTTTTCCTGGTTTTACCTTCGTCAATGTACGGAGCAACAAGTTAGTTTCTCCAAGGCTTTCTACTCCATCCACCTGTGTAGCTTCGAGTACATTTGAATCGTTTGCTTTTAAATGTTCTCCCATTTTTTCAATCACTTCATACACATGAGCTAAGTTGGAATCATAAGGTACGCTAACTTCAACCACTGCAAAAATATACTGTTTAGAGTAGTTGGTGATTGAGCCAATATCGCCATTACGAATAATATGCAACTGACCATTAGGGTGTCTAATTCGAGTCGTTCTGAGTTCTATGGATTCTACAATCCCCTCTAAAAGCTTATCTTCAGCTTTCCCTGCTTGGATGTAGTCACCTACTAAATAGTAGTTTTCAAACAGAATAAAAAAGCCACAGACTATATCGTTGACTAATGTTTGTGCTCCAAAACCCACGGCTATACCAAGAATTCCAGCACCAGCAAGTATAGGGGTAGGATTGATATCGAGGGTGTAGAGGATGGAGACAGTAGCACCAAAGTAAACCAAATATTGTAGACAGCTACGGATGAGAGGAACGAGAGTGAGCCGTCTACTCATTTGAACGTCCGTCAGATTTGTGTCTTTAAACAAGACCTCTTCAATAAATAAGTAGACGATTTCAAACAAAACACGACTGATAAAGATGATGCCAACTATCTTAACAAGACGTGGTCCAAAAACTGCGATGTTAGCGACTAACTGGACTTGCTGAATCACCAATGTAGCTACGCATACAAAAATGACAAATTCTAAACATCGCTTTAAAAAGGGGATGAGGTGTCGGAGGCGATCGTAGTATCTTAGAAGGTTTTCAGGACTAGAGTATCTTATACTGAGCGCATCTAAGCTATCAATAATAGCAGTCATTGCTTTAGGTATGAGTAACCCAACAGCAACGATTAGATAAATCCGCAGCAGGATATATAGGTATCCAGTAAACTCTGCTGACACTTTGAGAAAGTGACTACACAAGATGACAGCCCACAGCCAGACTCCACTGGTAACAATATTTTTAAGGTTACCAAAGAACGTATCAATACTTTTGTCATCAGCAGAGCTTTGTTCAATTCTCTTAGCACGAATGTTAGCAACTTTGAGCAAATAGTGCAGGAATTTTAAAACAATCGCCGCTAAAATCAAAACACCAATGCTCTGAGCGCACCCAATTCCCAACGTTATCCAAAATGCTAGTGGAATACGTTGAATCAGTAAAAGTGTATATTGTTGAAGGTTTTCGCCTCGATAGAGTAAAAAACCATTTGCGCCTACAATCAGAATGCAGAGTACCAAACCAGCGAGTAACAACAACCCTGTTATATTTCGGCGCAGAGTTTTGATACTTCTCTCCTTGCTTTTAAGGAAAGAGCCTTTCAAAAGTAGATTGAAGACCTTACCCACAAGCCAGTTTACTAAGAAGAAAACAAAGATGACAAGGCCAACTTCAGCCAAGATAATTAATACAGGCATATTTGAACACAAAAATCAAGAACTCTACTAACGAGTTCTTGCTGAATAGATTTATATTGTAGGTTAACAGAGGTATAAAATAATAGTCATCGTTACAGAGAACGTGTCAACCGCTACAGCCTATTGTTAAAATCCGTATATAGACCCATCCGGCATGATAGCACCCCTGAGATCAGTACTTCTAATATTCGCGCCCTCAAGTTGAGCGCCTGTCAAGTCTGCACCTATCAAAGAAGCGCCTCTTAAGTCTGCACCTCTTAAATCTGCACCTGTTAAATCTGCATTCATAAGATCCATACTTCTTAAATCCATACCTCTCAAATCTGCCCATCGGAGGTCACAACCAAGACAGCGTTGAGTAGCAAGTAACTGTCTAACCCTATCTGCACTTGTCGTAGCAGGAATATAAATTCTAATCGGTTGAGGGGTGACAACTTCTACTGCAGCTTGACGAATGATAGAAAGAAGTGCGATCGCACTTAACAAACCGACACCGAGTAAGGAGACATGAGAAGATTTTGACTGTAAAGCTACTGGTCGAACGGTATTAATAGTATTGATGGTTTTGAGGGCTGACAACGCATTTGCAGCATTAGGGTAACGGTGCTGTGGGTTTGAGGCGACCATTTTCTCCAACCAAGAGATTAAATGAGAATCGTGACTTGGTAACAGAGACTTAAAGTTGAAGCGGAAAGTATCGTCTATTAAATGACCAACCCGAGTGGATGGAGTCTTTGTCAGCAAGCAAATTAAAGTTGCTCCCAAACTGTAGAGGTCAGAAGCAAGAGTAAGCGATCGCCCAAACATCGCCTCTGGAGGCATAAATCCCAACGTTCCCTTTACCATACTACTCGCCGTTAAGTCTTCACCCCCAATTCTCGCCAGCCCAAAATCAACTAAATAGATATTCAGTCGCTCATCGACAAGAATATTTTCGGGTTTAATATCACGGTGGATAACTGGAGGAACTTGCTGCTGTAGGTAGACGAGAACTTCCAGAACAGCGATCGCAATTTGCTGGATACTCTTTGTGGTCCAGTGTCGCGGTTGCGCCAAAGAAACCGCATCTTTATACTCTTGTACCAAGCAAAAACCGTTGCTTGTCTCAAAGGAACCAAGATACCGGGGAATACACGGATGTTTCAATTGCTGTAGTATCTCAATTTCCTGCTGCAAAGCTTCATACCCAGACCAACTTGATCCAGCTTTTGCAAACTGAAATTGTTTAATGACAACCGACTGCTGAGTTTGTAAATCAACGGCTTTGTAAGTGACACGTCCGCCACCCAAATTATATCCCAACTCCCGTTCAACAGAATAACCCTGTTCAGAAAAGTCAGGAAATTGGTTGGTGTTATTTAGTGCATTGCAAGGAGTGGGGTCAATACCGTCCATAAAGTTACGCCTACTTCAAAGTTTTACTTGTTTCAACTAAACGGATAAACTCTGCTCGATAACCTTCTAAATCAGTCCCTTGAGATTGTCGCGCCAACTGCAAAACTGCATCAAAATTTGCCGTACCTTTGTATGGTGAATCTTTAAGTATCATCCCAAAAGCAGCAACAGCCGAGACAAATTTGAAGTTAGTTGACGCGTCTTCTAACTTGACACCCCGATCGACAACTGGATAAGTCAGTAATTGAGACACCGACTCAGATGGTCGCTTATAACGCAGTTTAACCTGCATAATCTCATTATTACTTGATGTCGTTTTCTGAAGAGTTTTTTGTTGGTATTTTAACGGATCGACATCTGGTAAGGGAACATCACTTGTAACCCCAACCGGGATGACTTCGTAAAGCGCTGTCACTGAATGTCCTGCTCCCAGCTCACCAGCATCTTTTTTATCGTCATTAAAGTCTTGATTTTGTAAAAGCCGATTCTCATAACCAATCAGACGGTAACCCTGAACCTTTGCCGGATTAAATTCTACTTGGATTTTGACATCTTTTGCGACAGTCAGTAGCGTTGCACCCATTTCTTTAACAAGAATTTTCTTTGCTTCCAGCAAGTTGTCGATGTAAGCATAATTACCGTTCCCTTTATCCGCGAGTTGCTCCATCTTGGCATCTTGTAAATTGCCTATACCCAATCCCAAGACGGTCAGGAAAATCTCCTGTTCCCGTTCTTTTTCAATTAGACGCACCAATTCTTGTTCGCTAGAAACACCCACATTGAAATCTCCATCCGTTGCGAGGATAACCCGGTTGTTTCCTGACTTGAGAAAGTTGTCTTTAGCAATCTGATAAGCAAGCTGAATTCCCTCTCCACCCGCTGTCGATCCACCCGCATCTAACTGTTCTAAAGCGTCGAGAATTTTATCTTTCTGAGAACCGGGAGTTGGTGGTAACACTAAACCTGCGTTTCCTGCATAGACAACAATCGCCACCTTGTCAGCAGGTCTGAGTTCGTTAACAAGCAAACGCAACGCAGATTTAAGCAGGGGTAACTTATTTGCGTCAGCCATTGAACCGGAAACATCTAACAGAAAGACAAGATTGTTAGGGGGTAAATTTTCTCTGGAAATCCGTTTTGATTGCAAGCCTATTTGAACGAGTTTATGCTTGGGATTCCAAGGTGCATTTGAGACTTCCGTTGTTACAGAAAATGGGCGATCGCCTTCTGGTTGAGGATAATCATAGGTAAAATAATTTACCATCTCTTCAAGACGGACTGCATCTGGCGGCGGAAGTTGTCCCTCATTGATAAAGCGCCGGATATTGCTATAGGAAGCTGCATCAACATCAATTGAAAACGTAGAAAGAGGATTGACACTTACTTTTTGAAACGGATTGTCCTCAGTATGTTTGTAACCTTCGCGACTCTCCCCCAGTTCTTGGTCACCCGATTGGATAAATGGCTTTTGACTCATCAATGGTTGATTGCGGGTAGAAGCAGGAAGCAGTGAGGCTGCTTGTGGTGTTGGTAAACGTCCAGCAGTTAAGGGTTGAGACTGTGCAATAGGTGCTTGCGTTTGGTTACCAGCAGACTCAGGTGAACTGCAACCAGCAATTCCTAGTACAATAGAGATTCCGAATAAAGCCAGTGTCCGGCGCATATCATTCATAGTTTTAGGGCTAGCGAGCCATATTTGAGGAGCAAATCAAAGCAGGAAGGATGATTTACCTGTTTTACTCTTTGTCTTCCCTAGTTTGTGACTTAGTTACTGAAAATGTAACAACAGGGATGGAGGAGATTTTCCATCTTGTGGTGCGGGCGTCTCGCCCACCTCTGCTCGTTCAAGAAACTTATTTCATCGCTATTGAAGGGAGTTATCACTAACCACTATCGCGTATGTAACAAATTCTGTAACAACAGCACCATTTTAGATAATAGCCGTTTAGATTGGGACAACAATCTGAAGAAATGTTGATATCTACAGGTAATGCTGTTTAATGATATACGCGATTATCAAATTCTATTTCTCGCCTTGTTTCTTTTCTTAGGAATTGGTACAAGAGATTGGACTTTACACCCTGAAAATCTTTTTGTAGCAATTGCTACTTGTGTAACAACACAATGGGTCTTCTCGTCCCAATACTACTCAAATAAGCGAAAATTAGAAACTAATAAGCAAAAATTAGAAACCCGGTTTCTCCAAGAAACCGGGTTTCTGAAACCTCCACTCCGTAGTGCTCTCATCACCTCATTAGGACTGAGTTTGCTCCTAAGGGCGGACAGTTGGACAACGATGGCTTTGGCTAGTGGATGTGCGATCGCTAGCAAATTTATGTTCAAAGTCGGGGACAAACATTTCTTCAATCCCGCCAACTTTGGTATTATTTCCGCTTTAGTACTGACCCCTGATGCATGGGTTTCACCTGGACAATGGGGAGAAGACTGGTGGTATGGACTGTTATTTGCAGGTTGTGGGGGAATGATTCTCAAACGAGTTGGTCGTTGGGATACAACAGCAGCTTTTCTCTTAACTTACGCCGGGTTAGAAGCTATTCGTAATTTCTGGCTGGGCTGGACTTGGGATGTTTTTTCCCATCGACTGATGAGTGGGTCTTTGTTGTTGTTCGCCCTATTTATGATAACTGACCCCCGGTCAATTCCCAATTCTCAAATCGGGCGTATAGTTTGGTCAGCGTGCATTGCCATATTAACTTTCATTTTGCGAAATTATTTCTATGTTTCTACCGCAGTTTTCTGGTCACTCTTTGCTCTTTCCCCACTGACTATCTTAATAGACTCCCTTTGGTCTGCACCCCATTTTTCATGGTCATACCAAGCACCCAGCAATCAGCAATCAGCAATCAGCAATCAGCAATCAGCAATTAGCAATTAACAAATTCAATGAAACTCTTTCGATTTATCTTGCCATTACTACTTTTATTTCTTGTTCTGTGCTTCGCATCTCCAGCTTTAGCTTTTTGTGGTTTTTATGTTGCAAAAGCTGATACCAAATTATACAATAAGGCGTCACAGGTGGCGATCGCTCGGAGTGGCGATCGGACAGTCCTGACAATGGCAAACGACTACCAAGGTAATGTCAAAGATTTTGCCATTGTCGTCCCCGTACCGACGGTATTGCAAAAAGACCAAGTGCAAGTGGCTAATCCCAAAATATTAGAGCGTTTAGATGCTTTCAGTGCGCCTAGATTAGTAGAATATTTCGATTCAGACCCCTGTGCTCCAGTATACGAAGAAGACCGTATTCCTATGCCTTCCACAGCAGCACCGACAAGTGGGGGTGCGCGGCGTATGAGACGAGATGAAAGTTTGGGTGTGACAGTGGAAGCCCGTTTTAATGTTGGCGAGTATGACATCGTGATTCTCAGCGCTAAAGAATCAGGTGGATTGGAAACGTGGCTGAATCGCAACGGTTATAGAATCCCTAGAGGGGCGAAACAGTTGCTTCAACCATACATTCGCCAGAAAATGAAATTCTTTGTCGCTAAAGTCAACTTAGACAAATTTGAGCAAGCTGGCTATCAATTTCTACGTCCATTGCAAATTGCTTACCAGTCACCCAAGTTCATATTACCCATTCGTTTGGGTATGATTAATGCAACGACAGAACAAGATTTGATTGTCTACATTTTATCACCCAAAGGACAAGCGGAAGTCATAAATTACCGTACAGTAAAAATCCCCTCAGATTCAAATATTCCCGTATTTGTCAAGCAGGAATTTGGAAACTTTTACAAATCCATGTTTCAAACAGCATACACTAAAGAAGATAAAAAAGTAGCATTTTTAGAATATGCTTGGGATATGAGCAATTGCGATCCCTGTTCTGCCGAGCCCCTAAACCGTGAAGAACTCAAGCAAGCAGGAGTATTTTGGTTAGAGGATAACCCTTCAACGAATGTTCCAGCACCTCGTCGTCCCGGTATTCGTCCCCCTACTTTTTCAAATGGAGTCTTCATCACCCGTTTGCACGTACGCTACACCCGCAATAAGTTTCCTGAAGACTTAATGTTCCAAGAAACCTCCAACCACGAATCATTTCAAGGACGTTATATTTTACAACATCCTTTTACAGGAGAAATAACCTGTCAAGCTGGTCGAGAATATAAAAAATCCTTATCCAAGCGTTTTGAAAAAGAAGCGCAAACCCTCGCCAAACTAACAAACTGGAACATTCAAGAGATTCGGAAAAAAATTAGGACTTAAGAGGTTGTTTGAAAAGTGGTTGGCTGTGATTTTAGGCACTTATTGATCCCCCCTAGCCCCCCTTAAAAAGGGGGGAAAATACTCTTAAGTCCCCCTTTTTAAGGGGGATTTAGGGGGATATTGAATATGATTGCTACTGATGAAAGGACTTTTCAAACATACTCTAAGATTCGCCTAAACAAAAATTAGAAACCCGGTTTCTTTGACAATACCTTCGCAAAAATGAAATAGTCCATTAAAATGGACTTTAGCTTTTAGCCCGAAATTTATTTCCGGGCGGACGCACAACACTAAACTTTTCACCGTTGAGCACAAGAAGCACGAGTAGTCACCAAGTTAGAGTCACCAGAAGTATTAGAGATAAGAGTGACCTCTCCGTTACCGTTAAACACCCAACCTGTTGCAGGATTAATTTCCACAACATCAGGTTTAGTCCGTAGTTTAGCAACAGGTACTTCGGAAGGTTGCTGCTGTGCGTTGATAGTTTGTAAGCGAGTATCTGACCAAACAACGTCATGATTAAGAAAATCCTCAGGTTGTGGTGGTAAGCCGCCGCGTCCGGTTACAATAAATTTGCTATCTTCAGATTGAGCATAAGCAGTACAGCTAGCATCAATCTGCTCCGAGTTATCGGTTAGCACTGTAGGTAATTCCACTAATCCTTGACTTGGGTCAACATCAGGCGTGTTGATAGTAATTTGTCCCTCTAAGACCGGATCGGTAAGGGAAAACGCTGTAATGTCGTTTGTTGATATCTGTTGTGGATTTAAGACGTTGGCTCCGAATTCACGCTGGCTGCGCTGTTGCCAATTAAATATACCTAAAGAATTAATTGTGATTCTACCACCTCTACCGTTATTAGCATCCGCAGTAATATCACTATTTTCATTTCTAACGCCAATAACAAAACCATTAGGAGCGTTAATAGTGATATTACCACCATCGCTATTTGCACTAGTGGAAATGGAACTCTGACGGCGCAACAAAAGATATCGTCCGACATTTAACTCAATATTACCACCACTTCCTGTTATTGAGGTAGCTGTAATTTGACTCTTGTTATCTAGCTTGATGGTATCAGCCTCTATTGTCAAGTTCCCCGCATCGCCATTACCACTACTTTCTACTCCCAATTTTGCAACAGCTTCACCTTCCGTACGAGGATCAAGAACAACTCTTTTTGCCTTAATAGTCAAATTTCCAGCTTTTCCCGAACCTTCCGTATTAGCAAGTATACTTCCTCTTCCCAAATTTATAGAATCCACAACAATTTTGATTTCTCCACCTTGACCAGAACTATCTTTCTCTGTACTACTACTGACTCCTGCACTGTCTATGTTTAAAGAATTTGCATTGAGACTGATAATACCTGCATTACCACTACCTTGCGTGTTAGTACTTATACTTGACTTCTTCAAGGTTAGGGTATCTAGAGTTGCAATTTTGATTTCTCCACCTTGACCAGAACTGTCTTTCTCTGTACTGCTACTGATTTCTACACTATCCGTGTTTATAGAATTTGCATTGAAACTGATGGTACCAGCGTTACCATTACCTTGTGTGTTAGTCTTTATACCTAAATTCTTTAAAGTCAAGGTACCAGGAACTGTAATTTTAATTTCTCCGCCTGTTCCTGCTTTCTCCGTACGACTCCCTGTACCGCTAGTGATGCTCCCACCTTCAATTGTTAAATCTCCCGAACTACTCATGTTGATAGTACCCGCGTTCCCCTCACCTTGAGTGTTAGTACTTACACCACCCCCTTGGACAACTATAGCAACAGCATTAATGTTAATTTCTCCACCTTGTCCAGTATTATCCGTACTGCTACTGATACTTGCACCTTCAAGTTTTAAAGAATTGGCTGTCACATTGATTTTACCAGCATACCCTTGACTGGAAGTGTTTGTATTGACTTCTACACCTTTAAGTACAAAAGCGTCTGTGACATTAAAGCTAATTTCTCCTGCGTTACCTGTACTCGTTGTATTGCTATTTATGCCTGCACTTTCTATTTGTAATTCCTTTGCAGTTATATTAATCTTTCCAGCGTTTCCCGTACCATCGGAGTTAGTACTTATACCAGCACGCTGGATGATCGCATTACCTGTGACCTGAATGTCGATTTCTCCTGCGTTACCTGTACTATCTGTTTCCGTATTGCTATTAACTCCTCCTTCTTGAATTCTCAAAGAATTGGCTTTTATACTGATTTTACCCCCGTTACTCGTGCTCGTTGAGTCCGTGATGATACCTCCACTACTAAAGGTAAACGAGTCTGTGTTAAAAATAATTTCTCCGGCTTGACCTGTGTTGGTTGTATTACTACTAACCCCTGCTCTTTCTATTTGTAATGTCTTTGCATTAATACGAATTTTCCCTGCATTTCCCTGACCCTCTGACCTCACACTTATACCGGCGTCCTTGACCGTCATCACATCGGAGACGTTAAAGATAATTTCTCCAGCATTACCTGTGCTACCTTGTTCAGTACTGCTATTGATCCCTGCACCTGTAAGTTCTACAGAATTTGCGGTGATGTTGACGTTTCCAGTACTACCTTTATCTCTAACTGTTGTCCCAATACCTGAATTATTAGCAGCTACCAATTCACCAACTGTAATATTTATGTCTCCACTGTTCCCCGTACTGAAAGGATTAGCACCAATACCAGAGTCCTCTAACCGCAAAGAATTGGCGTTAACATATATTCGTCCGCCGTTACCCGCACCAAAGCTATCACTCCCCAGTCCACTTTGATTTTTGGCAATGATAGAATCAGCTTCGAGAGTAATATCTCCAGCTTTTCCTATACCCAATTGAGTCTGAGTCCCTACTCCACCGTTATCACTGAACTCAACACTTCTAGCATCAAGTTGAATTTGTCCACTGTCTCCCGAACTAACGGTCAGAGTACTCAATCCAGATCTGTTCATCACTATTGAGTCGCCAACAACACTGATTCCTTTCCCAGAGCGATCGCCAGTTGTGTCTGCTCGGACAATAGCTTCAGAGGTAAAACTGATGTCTTTCCCTGCGATCGCAATTTCTCCTCCCCCAACTCCTGTCGTCCCGACAAAACTTCGGTTTGAGACTAGGATGTCTGCAAAAGGAGTGTTGGTGCGATCGTATCCTACTTTCCAACCTTCTGTCACAGGCTCAAGATTCACAACTCCATTACTCCCAACACCGATAATTTCAATACGTCCTGCAGGTGACTTGAGAATCGCACCTTCAAGCGAGACATTCCCTCCTATCAGTGCTAGAGTTTTTCCTGAAGGAACTTGCAAACCTGGATTTTTAGTGTCAAGAAGTAAACCGGGTTCGTTTCTCTGACCACGCTCAATCAAAGACTGATAATCATATTCATGTCCAATTCCTTGTACTGCGATCGCCCCTGGATTTGAGCCAAACTGCAATCCTGTTGGAACACTTATCGTTAATAAAGGGGGTGTATTGGCTGGATTTGCGATAAATTCCGTCCCATCTGCAAATCTCAACCGATTCGCAGTACTTCCAATAAACGAACCACCTATATCTAAACGCGCATTAGGACCAAAAACAATGCCGTTAGGATTGAGCAAAAATAGGTTAGCTGTCCCGTTGGCTCGAATCAACCCGTCAATATTAGAAATTGACCCACCTGTTACTCTACTAATAATGTTTTGTATGTCAACCGTATTGTTAAAGAAAGCTGTATTACCCGTATTTACAGAGAACTCACGAAAACTGTGAAACAGGTTAGTTCCTGCTTGGGTTCCACCAGTAATGTTAAAAGTGTTACCATCTAATTTGACATCAGAATTTTGCGGTAGAGTGGTATCCGGTGTAATCTGTGCGTATACACAATGTGCAGAGAAAATCAACACACCATTAAATGCAATCCCTAACAACCAACCGTAACGAGTACCCGTACCAGACATTGCACCCCCTAAATTTTTCTAGGCTCTGTATCAATATTGCAAGGGATAGAGCCAAGACATCTATTTCGCAGCTTGTAGCTAAAGTCCTATTTATCTGACTTTATCTAAATTTTTAACCGATTTTAATAGGTTTTAGCTTTGAGCAGTGAATTTTAGTTCAGGGCTTATCCTGTATCGTCTTTTAGTAAACCATATTGAATAACTACTTATATAGCAGTCTTAAATTTCTGTAAAAAATTATTTTGTCAGCGTCTGTTCCCGTTTGTCATTTTTTTATGTCAAGAATGTATTCAAAAATGACTAAAACATTATTTGATACACCATATGTATTAGCCCAAAGATACTGCTTATCCAGTATCTGTAAGCATTAAGGACACTTATTAGATAATTAACCCCGGTAATACCGGGGTTAACTTTTACCCAATTACTTGGGGGAGATTCTCTATTCCCTAAAAGTCATAAGCTGACTATAGTGACGAGAGGAAACGTTTAATCTAGCCCCAGGGAGACTGGGGCTTTTTTGTGAAAGCTTAGATAATAACAGGAGTTTACCCAAGCTGTCTATCCCTATTGTTCTTCTCCCTACACCCCATACCCTATTCTCACTTACAACACTCCCTGACAAAGTCCGCCATCCACTTGTAACATCACTCCGTTGACAAAAGAAGCTGCGGGGGAACACAGGAAAACAGCTACGTTAGCAAATTCCTCTGGTTTACCCATACGACCTAAAGGAACAACAGAATTGATGTTCGCAATTTCTTCTGCTGGTGTTTTACCATTTTTAACAGTACGAGATGCAATTAATTCTTCAACTCGTTCTGTATATGTCCAACCGGGAAGGATACTGTTGACACGAATTGCATCTTCTCCAAATTCCCGACTCAAACTTTTAGTCAACCCAATCACTGACATCCGCACACAATTAGACAAAATCAAATTTGGTGCAGGTTGTTTGGTTGTAGATGAAGTGATGGTGAGAATTGCTGGGGAAAATGATTTGCGTAAATGAGGTAGTGCAAGTTTAATTAGTCTAACTGCGCTTAACAAAATCAAGTGAACTGAATCTTCCCAGTCAGTAAGATTGACATCGTCAAAATTTCCAGCTGATGGACCCCCTGTGTTTGTGACTAAAATATCCAATCCACCAAATTTTTGGACCGTAGCGTTCATCAAATGTTCTACATCTTTTTGTTGGGTCACATCTGCACGGATTGCTAAGACTTCTGCACCTGTTTCATTTTCTATATCCGCAGCTGTTTTTTCAACTAACTCGCTCCGGGCACAGATTGCAACTTTTGCACCTTCACGGGCAAACTGTCTTGCTGTGGCTTTCCCCAAACCTTTGCTTGCTGCTGTGACTAATGCAATCTTACCACTTAGTTGTAAATCCATATGTTAAGCCGATGTCTCTTAATAGGGTGTGAGGACGTAGGGTATAAGGAAAATTTGGAATTTTTCACTACACCTCACACCCTATTGTCCTTTGTTAGCGCAACAGAAAACCCAAATTTTTCAAAGCTTCACGTAAGCGCTTCGGGTAACCCACCATATTCCAAAAACAGCAAAAGTTTATCTAAATGTAAAAAAATATGTCTTATCTGGAATTGCGATAGGATGTACTGAAGGATTTCTATGTAAGACCACTAGCAATCAAGACAAACAAATTACATTCTCAGGAGAATATTAATGTCATCTTCTACTTCTATCCTACCCTTAAAAGAAGGCTCTACGGGTTCAGCTGTAGCTAGAATACAGGAGTTTCTAACTACATTGAAGTTTTACTCAGGTCAGATTGACGGTGTTTTCGGACCCCAAACTAAAGCTGCTGTCATCAAGTTCCAGCAAAATCAAGGGTTAACTGTTGATGGAATTGTAGGAACACAAACTGCGATCGCCCTAGATGATGCAGTATGGGTATCCCAAAGAGAGACTTTAAGAGAAGGTTCTAAAGGTGATGAAGTCCGCAACTTGCAAGAACTTTTCACCAACTACTTTAAAGCGGTTAACATTGACGGTATTTTTGGACCGAAGACGAAAGCAGTGGTTATCGAGTTTCAAAAAGCTAGAGGACTGAATCCCGATGGAATTGTAGGACCAAAGACTTGGGACTCACTATACACGCTAGTGACTCACGATATCCCAGTCGAGCAGCGTATTGAATTCATTTTCGGTGAAGGCTGTTAACATTCCAAAAATAGGGTGTAGGGGAACCCCATCAACAACCAACATTGACAGGAGAATTTTAACATGATTATGACCTCCGCGATTCTTAAAGAAGGTTCAAAAGGACCAGAAGTAGTCAAGTTACAACAAGCGTTGAAAAAACTTAATTATTATTCAGGTGCGATTGACGGTATTTTTGGAGCACAAACTAAAAGTGCTGTTACCAAGTTTCAGCAGGCTAATGGACTCACTACAGATGGAATTGTCGGTCCCAAAACACGGTCTAAATTAAATGAATTACTGAATTCAGCAGAACCCACAGATAAATGGCGGCGGATGACGCAAGCACAAGAGATAGAAGAAATTCGCTCGCTCATAAATAGCCGATTGGGTGTAGCTGCGCTAAATCAGGTAGCGCTAGAAAACTTTATTGGATTTGATTGTACCAGAAGCTTTTATGTCAATGAAGAATTTGGTGGATTCCAAACCCTGATGCGGGTTAAGTGTAGCACGCCTAGAGGTGCTTCGATAGCGATTGGCTATGACGAAATTCGAGTTATTTTCAATCGTTTTGAAGATAATATTGAAGATTTTGAAATCGAAAGAGTATCTGAAGAAACTCCTCCTAAGACAGATTTACCAGATTAGAGTTTTCATTTAAGGTACTCATATTGACGAATAATTGTAGGGACGTTATGATGTACAACGTCTCTACGCAATGACAGCAATACCAAATATAACCATCACAAACAAGACGACTGCGGCTAGCAGAAAGACCCCAAACAGTATATACGCTATGGTCTTTGCACCCCGTGCTACCCTCGTATAACCTAAAGCACCTGCAATCAGCGCGACGACTAGCGCCAGGACCGCCCATCCTAACAGACCCATATTTCACTCCATCCAATAGTTCTTTGTGCCTCTATGGTAGGGATGAGATAAAGATTCTTCCTCTAACCGAAGTTAGAGGATTCAACAAGCACAAAGTAGAGTTTTCAAGAACGAAAACCCTTTTTATATCGCTGCTGTTTGTGTCTAGCGATCGCTTTGCGCTTGTGTTTTTCCAGAGGTGTTTCAAAGTGACGGTGTTTTTTTATATCTGAAAAAATTCCCGCCTTCGCAACTTCTCGCTTAAATCGACGTAAGGCTGACTCAATTCCTTCATTTTCTCCTGGGATGATTTGGGTCATTCTTTTTTCCTCATGATTTAATGGAACAGGTAGCTAGGTATAAATAATTCGATTAACCAGGAACAAAAAAGGGCAGACAAAAATCTGCCCACAATATCTAAGAGTTAAATAACTTATTTAAGATAGATTGCGTAGAGGAGTAGCCAAAACGCTACTTAAACTTTAGTAGCGCCGAGAGTATCCACCACCATTGTTGCCTCCTCGTCTACCACCTCCAAAGGAAGCACCCCTGTCTTCCCTGGGCTTAGCTTTATTTACCTTCATACTGCGACCCATCCACTCAGCACTATCAAGAGCCTCAATCGCTGCAGTTTCTTCTGCATCCGATCCCATTTCTACAAAGGCAAAGCCTCTGACGCGACCAGTTTCTCGGTCTGTAGGTAACTGGACGTTCTTCACAGTTCCATACTCTTCAAAAACTCTTCTCAGGTCATCTTGTCCAACATCGTAAGATAAATTACCTACATAAATCGACATAAAACATCTCCAGAATCAAATGGCGTAGAGATTTAGATTCGGAGAGACACTTGTAAATAGATAAAAACAAATTGCACAACCGAATATAATCCTACAGATGAGGATAACATAAAATTTGAGAATGTTTTGAAAAAATTTTCAACTTGCTCCAATTAAGCTGCTGCTTCATCAGCTATAATCTAAGCGGTTAGCACTTCAGCTATGAGCCATCAGCCAAGAACTGTAGACTTTTGCTTTCTTCAGACCTCTGCCCATTCACCTGACGAGGATTTGGTCTTACGCAGTCTCCATTCTCAATCTTCTGGTTGTATTTTTTACTTCTCACACTGAATTCCCCGATGTTTACGGCACCACTTACCCACTAACTGCGTCAGTTATCTCAATTAGCTAAATCTGCATCATTATCTTGGTGCAGTCATTTAGTGTTTGTCTTGAATGAAATCTGACTAATTGTTAATAGCTAGTAGCTTTTTTCCCATTAGCAATTAGCAATTAGCAATCAGCAATTAGCAATCAGCAATCAGCAATCCATTTGTTCAACACAAATACTTAGAAAATAATGACCATTCAGTTCCATCACAAAAGTATACGATTACCAAATTGGTTAAGTAAAAGACAAGCTATATCTATGCATTTTCCGTTTTTGGAGCGAGGTTGGCGATTGACTAAGTACCGAATGATAGAAGTTTGTAGTTATGCTTTGGCGCTGAAGCGCAACTACAAGCCCTTTAACGAATTGATGAAATGTGGTATTAAGCGTCTTTTTTTAGTTCTGTTTATAGTCACCTTTGTGACAACTTTCTTATTAGGAAATCTCAGCCCTACAACTGCTCAACTTCCCCAGTCGTCTCCTCACTTAATTCGGGGAGTTTGGTTGACTAATAATGACTTTGATGTCCTTAGACACCGCGCTAAATTGCAGGACGCAATTGCTCAGTTGCGCCGGTTGAACTTTAACACGGTTTATCCAGTGGTGTGGAATGATGGTTATACAAAATATCCCAGTGCGGTAGCGCGACAAAGGGGTATTCCTTTCTTCTTCAAAGGTGCAGAGGGACAAGATGTCGTTGCAGATATCATCACTCAAGCCCGTCGTCAAGGAGTACTCACGATTCCTTGGTTTGAGTTTGGTTTTATGACTCCCCTGACTTCAGAACTGTCATCACAGCATCCAGATTGGCTGACGCAAAAGCGGGATGGAACCCAAACTTCCATCAGTGCTGCGGGTGAGGTAGCATGGCTGAATCCCTTTCATCCAGAAGTGCAAAAGTTCATTACCGACTTAGTGTTAGAAATTATCACACAGTATGACGCCGATGGTATTCAATTTGACGACCACATGAGTTTACCTGTGGATTTTGGATACGACAAGTACACAATTAACCTGTATACTCAGGAAACTCAGAACCCTCCTCCGTCCAATCCTCAAGCTCAAGAATGGATGCAATGGCGAGCAAATAAAATTACAGCATTTATGGTACAGCTACATCAAGCTGTAAAAGCCAGAAAACCTAATGCAATTTTTTCTATTTCTCCGAACTACTACGACTTTGCTTACAAATTTCACCTACAAGACTGGCTCAACTGGGTGAGGTTGGGTATTGTAGACGAGCTTGTGATGCAAGTTTACCGTAATGATTTACAAAGTTTTAATAGTATGATTACTCGCCCAGAAATTATAGAAACACAACAATTAATACCTACTGGTATAGGTATTATGACAGGGCTGAGAAATCGACCAGTTTCCATACAACAAATTCAGTCTCAAGTACGCACCACTCAAGAACGCGGTCTAGGAGTCGCATTTTTCTACTACGAAAGCCTTTGGGACTATGCTCCAGAACCTGTAGCACAGAGACAATCTCAATTTCTGGAGCTTTTCCCCAACCTGGCTTTACGTGATAAGAACCAAATCAAACCTCGAAAGCCAAGTTTTGACTCCCTATCGATACCTCTATATACAAAGGGTTCTGTCGGACAAAGCGATCGCAGTTATTTTCTGGAGGTAGCAGTCGCAGGTGGTCCGTCAAGACGGATTATGATGGACACAGGCTCTGCTGGGCTGAGAGTTCCTAGAGAGTTTTTAGGTAATGCTCCCGTACAAAGAACGGGTCAAATTGTTAAAGAAGTCTTAAGTGATGGGACTCTTCTGGAGGGAGAACTCGTGTATACCAACGTACGCATTGGTTTGATTTCATCAGAGGAAACCGTTCCCGTACAGGTTGTTACCAATCGCCAATGTATCCCGCAAAAACCTAATTGCTCTGCAAAACGTAGTACACCATTCTCCGGTATTATCGGTGTCAACTATTCCGAACGGACGCTTCTCTATAATCCACTGAGGAAATTACCAGGAAATCTAAGTAATGGATTTATCGTGACTGGTAATGGCGGTAGTAGCAACAACGGTAACCTCATTCTTGGTTTGACAGCAAAGAATCAAGAAGGTTTCAAACTGACTTCCTTAAGTCAACAATCGGCGATTAACGGTATACCTGGTAACATATGGGATTCCCAACTCAACAAAGTTTGTCTAACTATAGTTGGGAGTGCAATGAAAAATAACTGTAACTTCAAAATGGTTATAGACACTGGAGCAAGCAGTGGTTATACTGAATTTAAGTCAGCCTCCCTTATGGGTAAACTCAAACCAGGAAAGTTGCGCCCAGAAAATATTCTCAAAGTAGAAATTCCTGATATTTTTAGCTACAATCTTGTCCCAGGAAACCGCAACGGATTCGATTTGTGGAGCATTCATACCTCACCCCAAGCAGAGCAACCTGCAGTTGTCAATAGTGGGATCGCATTTTTCGACAAGTATGATGTCCTTTTTGACCCAGTGAATGGACGACAAGGTTTTCGCGAACGTAGTTAATATTACGTAGGATAAGAAACTTCCAAATAAAAATGTATCCAGAAATCTCTTGTGGTACGGGTCGGTTAAGCCCTAAATTAAAATTTGGGCGCTCAAGCTAAAACCCGTTAAAACGGGTTGAAACTCAATACAGTTGAAATAAGCAATTATTTAGAGACCTGGTATCTTGGAGATACCGGGTTTCTGAGCCCCACGCCAATACTTAAGTAAACTGTATTAGCTAAAGTTCAAAGGTCTTTTTCCTCCTCAGACAATTTCTGCCACCAAGCTACCAGCTGGTATCTCTCTTAACTCTACAGAAATCCAGCAAGGAGATGGGCAACTAGAAGCTGATTCTTGTAAAACTTGCAATAAATCTTGTCGCAGACTGTTAAGTATTGTTGCTGGTCTACCAACAAATAATGCTACTTCACAATGTAAAAAAGAAGCTTTTTCAATATGATTAGCAATAAACACTACATCAAAATCTTGCTTTTTACTCTTGATATGTTGCACATTTATAAAAGGGCAAGCCCCCAAGCAATAGTGTAAACTCTCAAGAACGGCTGATGTATCAAGATGATTTGTCACATTTGCACTGTACTGAAAAGTCAAGTGTGGCATTTTACCATCACCGAAGAAACCGGGTTTTTAAGATTTCCATACCCCTGCTCTAGTTACTCAGAGCAGATTCTTTGGATAAATTTTTCTTTGTTTTCGCTTCTTTTCTCCGTCTTTCCCAAAGTTCAAACCACCAAGGAAATGTTGCAGCTGTTCCCAAAAAGCTACCTAAAGAACTCAGTAATTTTGCTTGAGTTGGACTCAGCCCAAAAACATTAGTTGCTTTTAAGTAAATAGTATCTACTTTATTCCCTGCACTCACTGTGATAGCCTTTCTTCCTGGAGTTACGGCTTTTAAATTCCAGATAATTTCTCTATACAATTCATCAGGAGAAGTGTCCTTTAAAGGAGTTGTCAAGTTTTGAGGACTTAATGTTTGGGGAATCACAACTTTCTGGTTTAAGTCTGGGCTAATTTCCATATCTAGAGCACTGATAGATACAAAATCCTGACAAGGATAATAGACATCTCCAGACTTATACGCACTAAGCACTAATTTTAGAGATACTGTATCATGTTCGGCAATGATTCTATTAGATGATAAAGTCGGAGGCTCTTTTAGAGTACACTGACGAACTACAGGAGCAGAAGAAGGAGCAGAAGAAACATAAGCTAACTCCGTTTGAGAATCTAGGGATGACAGTTTTGACGATTCATGATGATAAAAGAATAAATAACTGATACTTGTGATACCCAATACAGCACCACCAAAAGCTAATACTTTTTTTAAAAATGTCATCTTTTACCTCTCTAACATTTAAAGCAGAAGTTATACTTTAATTATGCGGCTATATCGAAAGCTCAATTTATAGCAGTTTTCATTTGAATGAAGTATATTTTATCAGCGTTTATCTGCGTGCATCTGCGGTTTTTAATTAAAGAAAAAGTTTACGTATGGTATTGTACTTAAATACAAACTCTACACTGTATTTTCCGGAATTATCTTATATTGAACTTAGTACTACTTTTGATAAATTTGTACCGCGATAAAGGTTTGTAATTGCGGTGCATGCGTTCGCGGAGCGTCCCGGAGGGAAGACAGCGCTACTACGAACCATAACCATAATTAAAGATGTCATTTAACATTTCTAAATGCTTTTGTACAGGTGCGAGTGTATTTGCAGCTATCATTCCACTAGCAGCGACGGCTGGTAAACCGATACCGGGGAATGTGGAATCCCCACAGCAGAGAAGCCCGGTTAGAGGTGTAACGGGACCGGGAAATAGACCTTTTCCTGCTTGAATAGCGGGACCGTAAGAACCACGATGGCGGCGCAGGAAGCGTTCGTGGGTCAGAGGTGTACCAACTTGTACCAAGTCGCAACGGGAGCGAATATCAGGAATAATTCTCTCTACAGCTTTCCACATGACTTCCGCTCGTTCTTGCTTTTGTTGTGCATACTCTTCACTCTTTCTGTCCATCCCCTGCCAAATATTATAGGGTTCGTTACCGGGAGTGTAAGCATGAATGGTATGCTTTCCTGCAGGTGCTAGTGATGGGTCAAGGACTGACGGAATTGACACCAGAACCATGTTTTGAGGAGCAGTCACACCCATTTCCCAGTTCTTCACAAAAATGTAGTGACAAGCCAGGTCTGACCTCAATCCTTGTGCATTAATTCCCAAATGGAGATGCATAAAGCTATCGCATTCTGGTGTACTGGCGCGTTCTTCCCGAAATTGTCTTGGTAAAGCCCCATCTGGAAGTAGCTTGAGAGTGTCCCATACCGAAGCAGCAGAAACGATCGCTCGACGCGCCCGTATTTCTTTACCATTACGTAGACGCACACCGACAGCGCGATCGCTTTCTACTAAAACTTCTTCGACATGGGCGTTCAGCATCAGTTGACCGCTATACCGTTCCAATCCCCGTACTAGTGCATTCACCAACGCACCACTACCACCCACCGGATAGTCAAGAACTACACCCGGTCGATACCAATCTGCAAACATAAATGCCATTTCTGCAGCACTGGTACCATCTGCAGGAAGTCCAGAGAGGAGAAAACACAGCATATTCAGCCAATTGGTAATAAAAGGGTCTTTAATTACCCCATCCATAATTTTGCTGAAATTTCCTGTCAACTTAGGAACATGAGAAATATGGGGTAGCATGGATGGGATAAAACGACTGACTGTCACAACAGCACCCAGGTCGAAACGCAGTGCTGCTGGTGGTATTGCAGTTGCTGCATTTGCCAATGGTGCCATAACCCTTTGGAGTTCGCGCCATTGGTTGACAGCATCCTGACCGCGAAACCGGGAAAGGATATCACAAAATTGGTCACTCCCAACCATTGTATCAAAATCACCTTCCGGTAGACAACAACCCCAAGTATTATAATTGACATATTCTAGTTCCTCACCAATAGCATCAAGTACGTGGCGTAAGGGATTAGGAGAAGACTGGTAGGAAAGCCCGGAGAAAAGTGAAGGTCCAGAGTCAAATTTAAAACCATTGCGTTCAAAAGCGTGTGCTGCACCACCAGGAATAGAGTGACTTTCACAGACAATGACATCAACACCATAACGTGCTAGCAGCGCCGCACAGCTCAAACCGCCAATACCGCTACCAATAACTACAATGTCTGTCATAACAAGAGGGTGTGGGGTGTGGGGTGTAGGGAAATTTATATTTCACGACATTATGTCTTTAAGGGTGGTTGAAGTAGTAATTTTCTGATAGCTGGGCAGTAATAGCTGGCAATTTCTTTCGCGATCGCATCTGGGCGAGCAATTTTGTCTAAATTGCAAAGCAATATTACAGTAATTTTATCATCAATAAATCCAACTGAATATGGCTTTTAACCCGTTTCAACGGGTTTGAGCTTGAGCGCCCAAATTTTAATTTAGGGCTCAACGTAATATGGTTTTGAGTCATTGTAGAGACAATGTAATCATCAACGACCATGATTTGCCTCGCTTTTTTATTGGTTACGTTAAAACTATTACATGGGTTAATGTGCGATCGCTTTGCAGTAAAATGATTCCTTTAGATAGAGGAGGGCAGAACGTGACTCGTGTAATAATTGTTCGCCACGGTCAAAGTACCTACAACACTGAAAAACGCATACAAGGACGCACTGACGCATCCCGGTTAACGGAAAAAGGTCGTTTCGATTCGACTCAAGTTGGAAAAGCCCTCAGTAATATTGCCTTTAACGCAATATACACCAGTCCTTTACAACGAGCGAAAGACACTGCGGATACCATCTACCGCGAACTAGCAACTCATTCCGAGCAAATTCCTGTTCCCCAAACCGCTGAGAAGCTATTAGAAATCGACCTGCGCTTGTGGGAACAAATGCTCAGTGCTGAGGTCAAAGAGAAGTTTTCTGAAGATTATCTTATTTGGCAGGAAACCCCCGAACAACTACAAATGTCAATACAGGAAGACGGGGAAACAAAGACACTTTTTCCTGTCATGTCTCTATACGACCAAGCACGGGAATTTTGGCGAGAAGTTTTGCCTCGTCACCAAGGTGAAACAATACTTATAGTCGGACATAATGGCATCAATCGCGCTCTCCTGAGCACAGCACTCGGCATTCCTCCATCACGTTACCATTCTATCCAACAATCTAATTGTAACGTCAGTGTACTCAATTTCTCAGGAGGATTAGAAGACCCTGTCCAACTTGAATCCCTCAATCAGACCCAACACCTCGGAGAGATTCTGCCCTCTTTACGACCCAATCATAAAGGAGTAAGATTACTACTGGTGCGTCACGGGGAAACTCAGTGGAATCGAGAAACAAGATTCCAAGGAGGAATTGACGTTCCCCTCAACGACAATGGTAGACAGCAAGCGCAAAAAGCTGCCCAATTTTTAAAAGATGTGGAAATTGATTTTGCTGTCAGTAGCCCAATGTCGCGTCCAAAAGAAACAGCAGAAATTATCTTGCAATACCACGAAAGTATAAATTTGGAATTGCAAGATGGTTTAAAGGAAATTAGCCACGGACTTTGGGAAGGAAAATTAGAAAAAGAAATAGAGCAAGAATTTCCAGGAGAGTTACATCGCTGGCGTACAATACCAGCAGAGGTACAAATGCCAGAAGGGGAAAATTTGCGGCAAGTTTGGGAACGTAGTGTTGCAGCATGGCAGACTATTGTTGAAACAGCCTTAGCAAAAGGACTCAAAACAGGTTTAGTGGTTGCTCACGATGCTACAAATAAAACCTTGCTTTGTCACGTCCTCGGCTTATCACCCGAACACTTCTGGGATTTCCGTCAGGGAAATGGTGCAGTTAGTGTGATAGATTACACTCAAGATGCAAATAGTCCTCCAGTCCTGCAAGCCATGAATATCACCACTCACCTAGGTGCAGGTGTACTGGATAAAACAGCAGCCGGAGCTTTGTGAGGAATTTTCAAATAATGTCTTGTGGTGCGGGCTTCTAGCCCGCCACTTGTAAAAGACCCAACAACATTTATCTATTTTTCCTGATGACTAAAACCGCTGTAGGAGAGTACTATTGCCTATTCCCTATTGCCTATTGCCTATTCCCTCTCCTAACTAGATAATTTATTTTGCACAACTACTTACAACACGGGCGAGACGCCCGTTACACAAGAGGTTTCTCCAAGAAACTGGGTTTCTCAATAACTACTGGCTAGTATGTGGTCAAAAAACTGTAGACTTATAAAACTAATAGCTAATAGCTGATACCTGCTAGCTGATAGCTGATACAAAAAATGACAAGTACACTGCTACAACAAGTAAGGGTTATCGACCCTGTTTCTGGAATTGACCAAATTGCTGATGTGCTAATTGATAATGGCTACATCATGTCTGTTTCCACAACAATTTCTGATATACCAAATGACACTCTTGTTCAAGATTGTCATGGATTGGTTCTGGGACCAGGATTGATAGATTTATACAGCTACTCCGGAGAACCGGGTCATGAAGAACGGGAAACTTTGTTATCCCTTATGAAAGCAGCAGCAGCTGGTGGTTTTACACGTATCAATATTTTACCAGATACATCTCCAGCAATTGACTCTCCCGCTATTGTAGCACAACTGTTACACAAAAGCTGTGTGGGAATAGACGATAGGACGGATTTAAAGGATAAGTTATCTGTGGGAAGTAACCTATCAACTACATCTGTGACCCCATCCATTGCTGCTCCTATCCTCAATGTCTGGGGTGCAATCACTCAGAATGTCGCTGGTAAGCAAATGACAGAATTGGCAGATTTGGCTGCATCTGGGGTAGTTGGTTTTAGTGATGGTCAACCTTGGGACAATATTGGTCTGGTACGGCGAGTTTTGGAATATCTCCAACCTTTGAGGAAACCCATTGGCATTTGGTGTTGCGATCGCGAGTTGCAGGGAAACGGCGTGATGCGGGAAGGTCTAGATGCGGTTCATCTTGGATTACCTTTTATACCTTATATAGCGGAAACAGCGGCGATCGCATCTGTATTAGAAGTCGTAGCTACTACAAATGTACCCGTACATATTATGCGTGTTTCCACGGCTCGCAGTGTTGAACTTATTGCTACAGCAAAAGCAAATGGTCTGCCTATCACAGCTAGTACGACTTGGATGCACCTTTTACTTGACACAAAAACAATTAAGAGTTACAATGCGAGCCTAAAATTAAAAGCCCCTTTAGGAAATCCTAAAGATTTAGTAGCACTCAGACAGGCAGTCAAGACTGGTATTATAGATGCCATAGCCATAGATCATTCACCTTACACTTATGAAGAGAAAACAGTCGCCTTTGCTGAAGCACCACCAGGGGCGATTGGTTTTGAGTTAGCTCTACCCCTTCTATGGCATTATTTAGTAGAAACAGGGGAGTTCACTGCTATAGAATTATGGAAGACTCTTAGTACTCGTCCAGCAGAGTGCTTGCAACAAAAACCCAGTGCGATCGCACAAGGTCAACCAGCAGAAATGACTTTGTTTGACCCTCAACAAAGTTGGAAAGTGGAAAAGCAAAACTTATACACGCTTTCAACAAATACACCTTGGCTTGGTCAACAACTTCAGGGACGAGTCCTGAAAACTTGGCGTCAAATATAAACCACACCCCACCCCCAACACCCCACACCCTTTCTTTATGGCTCGCTCTGCGTATTTAATTTTTAATCCAGTTGCTGGACAAGGTGATTCTGAGAAAGATTTAGAGACAATTAAATCACTCTTGGAAACAGAGATTTCATTAGAGCTTGAATTTACTTCTGAAGAAGTTGATGTCGCTCACTTAGTGCGTGAAGCAGTTAGACGTGGGTCTGAAGCAATCATTGCATCTGGTGGTGATGGTACAATTTCAGCAGCAGCAGAAGCATTAGTTGGTACAACTATTCCCTTGGGTGTCATTTCCCGAGGTACGGCTAACGCGTTCGCTAATGCTTTAGGTATTCCCGATACCATAGAAGCTGCTTGTCAAACCATTTTACAAGGATACACAAAGACTATTGATGTTGCTAACTGCAATGGTAAACCAATGGTTTTGTTAGCCGGTGTTGGCTTTGAAGCTGAAGCAGTTGAGCAAGCAGACCGCACAACTAAAAACCGTTTTGGAGTCCTTGCCTACATTTTATCAGGATTGCAGCAACTACAAAATTTTAAAACCTTTGATGCAGAAATAGAGACAGAAGATCGCATCATTAAGGTCTTAGCAGCAGCAATCACCATAGCAAATGCAGCACCACCAACATCCATATTAGCTCAAGGACCTGCAGGTGTTATATATGATGATGGTTTACTCGATTTAACGATTGTTGCTCCCAGTAATACCAGAGCTGCGATCGCAGCTTCCTTCCACTTACTTCAAACAGCTCTTGCAGGGAGTGCAACTGAACGTAATGATATTGGTTATCTACGAGCTAAGCGCATCAAACTCACAACCAATCCACCCCAAAAAGTCACTCTTGACGGCGAAATTATTGGTACAACCCCCATCGAAGTAGAATGCATACCCAAAGGGCTAACTGTATTTACACCTATGCTAGAACAGGATGTACCTACAGAAAAACTAGAAGGGCTACCTAACTTAGTGATAGAGTCTAAATAAAAGCTAATGGCTAATGGCTAATGGCTTTTTTATCATTAGCAATTCACAATTAGCCATTAGCAATTAACAATTTTTGTAAATATTTAATAATTCTGCTGTTTGATGTGGATTAACCAAAGTATTTGCACATAGGATACCAGATGCAGCGACAGCGGGAACACCTATCCCAGGCATAGTACTATCACCGACGCGATACAGACCCTGTATCGGAGTATGTGTTCCTGGAAACATTCCTTTACCCGCTGCGATCTCAGGACCATAGGTTCCCTGATACCTCCGCAAGTAATAAGCATGGGTTAGAGGTGTCCCAATCAGTTCCAACACAACCCGTTCTCTAATATCTGGGATAATTTGTTCGAGAGCACGGTATAAAGTTTGTGATTTTTCCCGTTTCTTCTGTTTGTACTCATCGCTCCTTTTCCAATACTGCTCATTTATAGATTGTGGAGGTTCCAGAAACCCGGTTTCTTCAAGAAACCGGGTTTCTGATTGTTGCTGATTTGAGTCGTGTTGGTATCTGTTCCACTCCGCATAGGGTTCCAATGTATAAGCATGAATCACATGATGACCCTCTGGAGCAAGTGTTGTGTCCCATACACTAGGAATGGATATCATGCAAGTATTTCCTGGTAAGGTTATATCTTTACTAGTATCATGGACTACTACATGATGTCCTGTCAGATTTTCCAGACCCTGAGCGTGAATCCCTAAGTGTAAATGCATGAAACTATCGACAGCGGGTGTCTCTAAAGCTGCTTGACGGTAGGAAGGAGGTAAATCTTCTGGATTTAACAGTTGAGTGTATGTATCCCAAAGACTAGCGCTGGAAATAACGACTGGTGCTTTCAAGATTTCACCCTTTTTCAAGCGTACACCGAGGACTTTACGTTCAGACGCCTTATGGTGTGTCTCTACAAGAATTTGTTCGACATGACAATTCAGCATCAATTGACCACCCCAACGTTCCAACCCTCTTACCAAAGCTTGTACAATGGCTCCACTACCTCCCACGGGATACTCCACTCCAGCGCGGGAACGTTCACCAAGCATAAATGCAACTTCTGGTGCAATAGTTCCATGTGCTTTTAAGCCTGATAGTAGAAAGCATTCTAGGTCAATTAGCCGCCTGAGCCAAGGGTCATTCACTGTAGAATCTAACACGTTACCGACAGAAGCTTGAAGAATAGACAAATTTGGTAACATCTTTAATAATGATGGCAAGTAACGTCCGCATAACACGGGAATTAACTGCCAATCAGCCCTTAACGCCAAGGTAGGAATCCCTCTCATCGCCTCGTATAGTGGTAATAAGCGTTCTTCAAACCGCTTAAATTCCCTAGCACCTTGGGGTGTAATTTTGGCTATTTCGTCACGATAAAGTTCTGCATTGCTATAAACAGGAAAAGAACATTCTGGAAAGTGATAATGTCCAAGGGGGTCATAGGGTACAGTTTGGAGAGATTCGCCGATAACTTCAAGAACTTGTTTAACGGGATTTAAACTTTCAGCACCCGTCAAACCACAGTAGAAGGAGGGACCAGAATCAAATTCAAATCCTCGTCGTCTGAAGGTGTGAGCCGCACCTCCAGGAATTGTGTGACTTTCACAAACAACAACTCGTTTACCATAACGAGCTAGCAAACAAGCAGCAGTTAAACCGCTAATACCACTACCAATGACTATGATATCGATATCTGGCATTTTTTGTTAGTAGTTAGTAGGTAGTAGTTATTAGTTTACCTTCGACTAACCACTAACCACTATCCACTATCCACTATCCACTATCCACTATCCACTATCCACTAACCACTAACCACTGATGATGAACCAATGGCTGAACCAATCATTGAACTGAGAGGAATTTCTAAGTCCTTTGGGAGCAATAAGGTTTTAGATAACATAGATTTAACCATTTATCAAGGAGAGGCATTGGGAATTATAGGTCCTAGCGGTACTGGTAAGTCTACTATTTTACGAGTCATTGCTGGGTTAATGGCTCCCGATGCAGGAGAAATTTATATTAAAGGTGTGCGGCGAGAGGGATTGATTGAAGATGGTACAGATCCAGTTGGTATTGGGATGGTGTTCCAACAAGCTGCGCTGTTTGATTCTTTAACAGTGGAGGAAAATGTTGGGTTTTTACTCTATCAATATTCAAAGCTACCCCGTCGGCGCATTCGAGAACTGGTCAATGAACGACTGGAAATGGTTGGATTGGCTGAAGCGGGCGATCGCTATCCTGCAGAACTTTCTGGCGGTATGCGAAAACGAGTCAGTTTTGCTCGTGCTATTATGTCTAATCCCGATAACCTTAAAGACACACCAGAAGTCCTACTGTACGATGAACCCACCGCCGGACTCGACCCAATAGCGTCTACAGTGATAGAAGATTTAATTAGGCAGTTGCAATGTCAGCAAGGAGTTTGTAGCACTTACGCTATTGTTACCCACCAAGATAGCACTATTCGTCGTACAACTGACAAGTTATTGTTTCTCTATCAAGGTCAAGTGCAATGGCTAGGTAGTATCAGTGAAATTGATACCACAGACCACCCGTTGATTAGACAATTTATGAGTGGGAGCGTAACTGGACCAATTCATGTTGTCGGTTGACAAATTGAGCGAGGAGTGATGAGTGAGGAATAAAGAGAGGAATTAAAATGCGATCGCGAAGAATTCGAGAAGGTTCTGTAGGTTTGTTGCTTCTGCTAGGAGTAGGAGTTTTGGGGCTAATTATCCTGTGGTTAACCAGGTTTACTGCGGCTCGTAGTTCCTATAAAGCTATTGTTGAATTTGCTAATGCTGGTGGGATGCAAAGAGGTTCCGTTGTCAGATATCGTGGAGTGAAGGTAGGTAGAATTTCTGACATTCAACCAGGTGCAAATGCTGTTGAAGTGATTATTGAAATTCTCGATCCTGACTTGATCATGCCTAATGATGTAAAAGTTGAAGCTAATCAATCTGGATTAATTAGTGAAAACATTATTGACATTACACCAAAAACACAGCTACCTCCTGGAGCAAAAATTCCCGGACCTTTAAGTGCAAATTGCAATCCCCAAGTTATTGTCTGTAATGGTTCTCGACTAAAAGGTCAAGTTGGTATCAGTATTGACGAACTGATTCGTACAACCACAGAGTTAGCGACTGTATACACTAATCCCGAATTTTATAGAAATGTTAATAAGGCTGTAGAGAATACTGCGGTTGCAGCGGCGAGTGTGGCTGAGTTAACTCGTAGCCTTAACGTTTTAAGTAAAGGTTTGCAACAACAAATTACCAGTATTACTGCTACAACTAATACAATACAACAAGCAACGACTCAACTGACTGCCTCTTCTACTCAAGCCTTAAATCAAATCAGCGCTACAGCAAACCAATTTGGGACGACAGCAAATCAGTTCGGTGCGACAGCAAGAGAAGTTCGTTTAACGACAAATCAAGTGAGTAAACTGATTAATAACCTTGATACTCTTGTCACCAGTAACCGTTCTTCTTTAGTAACAGCATTAGACAATCTCACTGCAACAAGCAAAGAACTGCGCCAAAATGTCAGCAGTCTATCACCCGTAGTCAATCGTGTCACCCAAGGTGAATTACTGGAAAACTTGGAAACACTCTCAGAAAATGCAGCTCGAGCATCCACTAATTTACGTGAAGTGACTAATGCTTTAAGTAGTCCCAATAATTTATTGGTTTTACAACAAACCTTAGATTCTGCACGGGTAACATTTGAAAATACCCAAAAAATTACATCAGATTTAGATGAATTGACTGGAGACCCAGCTTTTCGGGAAAATTTACGGCAACTTGTTAATGGTTTAAGTACCTTAGTATCGTCCACACAGCAGATTCAGCAGCACGTACAGGTAGCATCTACCCTTGATTCTGTCAAATCCTATGTTTACAATCCAAACGCTATAGTTAATAACCCACCGACCCATCAACCACAAATAACGTTTGATGTCTCACGTACTACTGTCAAAAATGGTGATAAAAATCATCCTCCAACTTCGATAAACTTTGTGACTCCCTCCCAAAAGACAATTTCACAACAAATGACATTTGATGTCTCTCCCACTACCGTCAAGAGTGCTGACAAAATACTTCCCCCAACATCAGTAAACCTGATTTCCCCCACCATTGTCAAAAGCGCCCGTCAAAAATCCCAACTCACTAGGAGCTCTTCTACTCCCTCATCTCAAGAAAAACTTTTACAACAGCTTAGAGAACATCGGGAACAGTAAATAGAGATGTCAGTGGTTAGTGGTTAGTGGTTAGTGGTTAGTGGTTAGTGGTTAGTGGTTAGTGGTTAGTAAGAGATTTTACAACAACTAACAACTAACAACTAACTACTAACAATCAATTCCAATCTTCTTCTTCTCTTTTACCGCGACTTTTGTAAACGCCGCCTGCGCTGTGAATCTGGCGTGTTTTCTCAAAAAGCTCTTCTTCGGTCAAACCCCATCGCTGCAAAACTTGGTCTAAGCTCTGTTGAATGTCTCTAGCACCGGGAAATCTTTGATAGCGAATTCGTAATCGGGCTAATTCTGCTAAATTATAGTTAGTAGCCTCTTGGAGCAATAAGCTTTCCACAATGGGGCGATCGCGATTATACAATGGATGCTGTTGGTCTTGATTTGTTTTACTCATACAAGTAGGGAACTTTAAATTCTAAGTTTTAGCTTGAAAAAAGGGCACTACCGTTATTATTACCCCTTTTCCCTTACACCCTTACACCCCTACACCCCTATTTGACGGCTACCACACCTTAGGTCTTACGGCTCTCACTACTGTCAGTCAACTTTAAATAAAGATACATTGTCATTAAGAAAGTACACAAAAGTTCAGGTAAGGGTGAATCACAAGCTCAACTTTACTAAAAATTGCATCCCTCCTGAGTATGAAATGTTAACTGTCAGATGTAGCGAAATTTATCGTCTCTACATTCTAACCTCTAACACTCCATACCTCGCTCAAAAATGCAAGTTGAAAGTGGAAGAGTTTATCACCCAAAGCCCAAGCAGCAAGGGAGCAAGTACCCGCTATGTTTGAACACTTCACATCTGAAGCAATTAAAGTTATTATGCTAGCCCAGGAGGAGGCTCGACGCCTGGGGCACAACTTCGTAGGCACCGAACAAATTCTCTTGGGTTTGATTGGAGAAGGAACAGGGGTTGCTGCCAAAGTGCTGACAGACTTGGGCGTTACCCTCAAAGACGCACGTCGCGAAGTAGAAAAGATTATCGGTCGGGGTTCTGGATTTGTACCCCCGGAAATTCCTTTTACCCCCAAGGTGAAAAGCTTGTTTGAGCAATCATTTAAAGAAGCTCGCAGTTTGGGGCATAACTATATCGGTACAGAACATTTGTTATTGGGCTTGACTGAAGCAGGGGAAGGCGTCGCCGCTAAAGTTCTGCAAAACTTAGGTCTTGACCTTTCACAAATCCGTACCGCAGTCATTCGTCGATTGGGTGAGGTTGCAACTGTCGCGCCAGGACGCGGTGGTAATGGTTATCGCCGCAACCAAAACCTGAGTTTAGAAGAATATGGCAAAAATCTAACCAAGTTAGCACAAGAAGGCAAGCTTGACCCGGTGGTGGGTCGCGAAAAGGAAATTGAGCGCACTGTGCAGATTCTCGGTCGCCGTACCAAAAACAACCCCGTGTTAATTGGGGAGCCAGGGGTTGGTAAAACAGCGATCGCTGAAGGTCTGGCTCAACGCATTGCTAACCAGGACGTACCCGACATTTTACAAGATAAGCAGGTCATCAACCTAGATATGGGGCTGTTGGTGGCAGGCACTCGCTTCCGTGGCGATTTTGAAGAACGCCTCAAGAAAATCATGGATGAAATTCGCTCTGCAGGCAATATCATCCTTGTGATAGATGAAATGCACACTTTGGTAGGTGCTGGCGGAACTGAAGGTGGTATGGATGCAGCCAATATCCTCAAGCCAGCATTAGCAAGAGGTGAACTCCAGTGTATTGGAGCAACTACCCTTGACGAGTATCGCAAGCACATTGAACGTGATGCAGCCCTAGAACGTCGTTTCCAACCCATTATGGTTGGAGAACCTTCTGTAGAGGAAACTATTGAGATTCTACAAGGTTTGCGTTCTGCATACGAGCAGCACCACAGAGTCACAATTACTGATGACGCTCTGGTAGCAGCTTCGGTGATGTCAGACCGCTACATCAGCGATCGCTTTTTACCTGACAAGGCGATCGATTTGGTTGATGAAGCAGGTTCTCGCGTTCGTTTGCGGAACTCCATGAAGTCCACTAATCGCGAAATGAAGCGCGAATTGGCTCAAGTTTCCAAATCTAAAGATGAAGCTGTTAGAGCTCAAGACTTTGATAAAGCTGGACAATTGCGCGATCGCGAGTTGGAACTTGAAGCACAACTAAAGCAAGCAGAAAACAGTGATTCTGTCAACAATGGTATTGTTGATGAAGAGGACATTGCTCAAATCGTCGCTTCTTGGACAGGCGTACCTGTTAACAAGCTGACCGAATCTGAGTCAGAGATGTTACTTCACCTCGAAGACACTCTCCACCAGCGTCTCATCGGTCAAGAGCAAGCTGTTACCGCAGTTTCCAAAGCTATCCGTCGCGCAAGAGTGGGTTTGAAAAATCCAAATCGACCTATTGCTAGCTTTATCTTCTCCGGTCCTACAGGGGTTGGTAAGACAGAATTGGCGAAAGCATTGGCTTCCTACTTCTTCGGTTCTGAAGACGCGATGATTCGCTTGGATATGTCCGAATTTATGGAACGCCATACCGTTTCTAAGCTGATTGGCTCACCTCCTGGTTACGTAGGATTTGACGAAGGCGGACAGTTGACTGAAGCCATACGTCGCAGACCATACACAGTAGTGCTATTCGATGAAATTGAGAAAGCACACCCTGATGTGTTCAATATGCTGCTGCAAATCTTAGATGACGGTCGCTTGACTGATGCTAAAGGTCGGACAGTGGATTTCAAAAATACACTGATTATCATGACTTCTAACATCGGTTCTAAAGTGATTGAGAAGGGAGGCGGTGGTTTAGGCTTCCAATTTGCTGACGACGCAGCAGAAGCTAGCTACAACCGCATCCGCAGTTTGGTGAACGAGGAAATGAAAGCATTCTTCCGCCCCGAATTCCTCAACCGTCTCGATGAGATTATCGTCTTCACTCAATTGAAGAAAGATGAAGTCAAGCAAATTGCTGAAATCATGCTGCGTGAAGTTGCTAGCCGCTTGACTGAGAAGGGAATCATCCTTGAAGTGACCGAATCCTTCAAAGAACGTGTTGTTCAAGAAGGCTACGACCCCAGCTACGGTGCTAGACCGTTACGTCGCGCAATTATGCGTTTGCTGGAAGATTCTCTAGCCGAAGCAATGCTGGCTGGTGAAGTTACAGAAGGTGATACTGCGATCGTGGACGTTGACGATGATGGTCAGGTAAGAATACGCAAAGCCGAAAGTAAAGAATTGATACTCGCAAATCTCGGTTAATTGAGTCACGCCCTGGCTAAGCTTACCTAAAAACAATCGGGACGCTGAAAGCCACTTAACTTTAGTTCAGGGTTCAGCTCGAAGATTACCTATTTCAATGAACCGCCTTCCCTTCCCTTTGGGACGTTAGCGTCCCGGAGAGAAGAGAAGGAGGAGGAAAAGTAGATTGGTAATCTTATAGCGCGAAGTGAGTAGTATAAAAATCCTCTAGATTTGTGAGAAAATATTGAGCTTGAAGAAACTGGTATCTGGGTTTCTTTGTCTTACTACCAATACAGTTGGTGTTAAGTAACATTAAGAAACCCGGTTTCTGCGCCCCACGTAACTCTTAATCGAACCGTATTGGGTTAACGATACATGAGGTTTTGACATAAATTTTACATAGTTTTTATATTTATCACGCCAAAATACACATAATATTTTGCTTGGATTACTTTTATGGCTAAACGGTGAGTCAGTATTCAGCGAAAGTACTGATTGACCGGAGCGTTTTTGAGGAGATATTTAATGCAAAGCCAAATCAAAGCTTGGTTTCGTCGTGTTCTAGTTGCTACACTCAGCTTCATTACGATATTTAGCCTCTTCCAAACTCAGCCTGTATTCGCTGCAGTTAGTGACGCTCAGGAGGTTAAAGGAGAAACTTGTCCTTCAGGACAAATCTACATCAACCTATACGATGCTCTGCAAAACCGCTCAGAGCTTTGCAGTAAGATGGGACAATATGATATCGCACGCATCGGTGGCGGCGGTTCTATGGACGGTCCTGGTTATGAGTGTAAAATTCGTGCTTCTGATACCCGTTCACTAGGTAATGCTTGGTGTAAGAAACTTGACATTGCTGTTAACGTAGGTGATGCTAAATGTCCTAGTGGTTATTCTCTTGCAACTACACAAGATGTTGAGCCTAACCAGAGCACCATTTGTAATGACAGTCAGGTAGGACCATATTACATTATGCGCCTCACCAGAACTGGTTCTATGGATGGCGCGGGTTATCAGTGCAAAATCCGTTCTGAAGACACAAGAGCGCTTGGTCACTCTCTCTGTGTGAAAAATCTTTAAACACTCCCTCGGCTAAAACCACTACCCAAATTCCATCAAACCCGGTATCTTGTAGATACCGGGTTTCTAATTTCCCCAAAACCCTTCAAATATTGGCTATAAGCTCCCTCTTGAGACAGTACCAAAGGCGATTGTATAGTGGCTTTCATTTAAAATTCACGGAGCATTGATGCATGGTCATCAGTTCAATCCCATTACTTTCATTGAAAATTTTGGGACTTCTAAACCAACATGATTCTCTATTGAATGAACCAATCGCTGTTGGTTTAGGTGCAATTCCTGGAGCATTGAGTCGCTACTATCTCACTGTTCTGTTCAGTCATTGGCTGGGAGCTAGTTTTCCGTTTGGGACATTTTTTATCAACCTTTCTGGTGCGCTGCTCATGGGCTTTTTTGCTACCTTGATGGCAAAAGAGTTTGCTGAAGCTTACCGAAAGATTGCTTGGACGGCTGTTTATACTAGTCCAATGAAACGAACTATTGCAACAGCAAAGCCTTTGTGTGATGCGGTTGGGATTGAAATGCAATTGCGGGATGGACTGAAGGAAATCCGTTATGGTAAATGGGAAGGACAAACGGTTGAGTTTGTCAAGGAACATTATGGGGAAGATTATGTCCGATGGCTGACTGAACCTGCTTGGAATGCACCTACAGGTGGTGAAACAGCTACGGAGATTGCGAGTCGTGCTTCGGTTGTGGTGGCAGAAATTCAGAAAAAGTGTCCAACTGGTAATGTCTTGATTGTCTCTCACAAAGCTACTATCCGAATTATTCTCTGTTCTTTATTGGGTATAGACCTTGGGCGTTATCGCGATCGCATTAATGCTTTAGCAGGTTCTGTCAGTGTTGTCAAGTTTGATGTGTATGGTCCGTTGTTGGAAGTACTAGGCGATCGCTCCTATATGAACGAAAACCTCCGTTCATTTCGAGGAAGCTGATAACCAGGTCGTAATAGAGCACAGCAGAAGAAGCAGGGGATAGGGAGCTTCGGAGTAGGGAGAAAGTCCCTCCCCTTGCCTCTTTTTCCAAGTCGCGCTTAATTAAAAAAAGTATCAATTTAAAATACTCTATGTCTATTGATAACCGTGCAATAGTAAGGCGAGTCTTAGTTGTTACCCTACTGCTAAACATACTCGTAATGTTATTAAAATTTTTAGTAGGCAATTTAACAGGTTCTCTAAGCTTGCTAGCTGATGCGCTCCACAGTATCACAGACAGTGCTAATAACATTTTGGGATTAATTGCAAGCCGGTTTTCTTCGCCACAACCCGATCGCGAACATCCCTACGGACACCTAAAATTTGAAGCAGTGGGAGCTCTAGGAATTGCTGCTTTTTTAGGAATAGCCTGTTTTGAAATTTTACAAGGAGCCATTGAAAGAATTCTCCAAGGAGGTGACCCTGTAAAAATATCGCCACCAGAATTGTGGATATTGCTGATTGTGTTGGGAGTCAATATTTTTGTAGCGTTTTACGAAAGTGGAGTGGGAAAACGGGTAGGAAGTCCCATTTTAATTTCTGATGCTAAACATACTATGAGCGATATTTGGGTAACTATCTCCGTTATCGGTGGTTTGATAGGTGTTTGGTTAGGCTTTCAGTGGTTGGATATAGTTTTGGCTTTTCCCGTCGCTTTGTTAGTATTTTGGAGCGGTTGGTCAGTTATCCGAGAAAACTTACCTTGGCTGGTTGACCAAATGGCGATTGCACCTGAAGCTATTCATGCGATCGCGCTTTCAGTCCCTGGAGTCATCAACTGTCACGATATTGCTTCTCGTGGGGTTCTCGGTCGTCAAGTTTTTATTGAGATGCATTTAATAGTAGATGCGTCAGAGGTAGATACTGCTCATAACATCACGGAGGAAGTAGAAAGGCGACTGGAAGAACGCTTTGGTCCCGCACGTGTTCTTATTCACATTGAACCACCCGCTTATCAGTCTAATCGAATTACTTTTTAGATTGAGGTGTCGGGGGAAATTTAACCGCAGAGGCGCAGAGGGCTCAGAGGGCTCAGAGGAGAGAAACCCGGTTTCTTAAAGAAACCGGGTTTCTCATTTGTGTAAACCCTACCCAAGATTGCAAAACAACTGACTCAATTAGCTACACTAGGTTTGCTTCCCTCATCAATGATTGTAGTGAGGTAATGTGATGGTTATCGAAATCAAAAGGCTGACTCTACCAGATCACACCCAACTACCAGAGTCCAATGGTACTTTCGTGAAAAATTTTCAAGAGCATCCTCAAAGTATTTTGCTCACAGATTCGATTGTTCCGCGCTTACAACAATTGCATACTGATGGACAATACTGCATTGGTCAAGACTGCGGTATTTACTGGCGAATCACAGATCCTCCCGAACAAGGAGCTGAAGCACCAGACTGGTTTTATGTACCGAATGTCCCGCCAACTCTCAATGGTGAAATGCGACGTTCTTATGTCTTCTGGAAAGAGTTGGTGTCACCGTTAATTGTGTTAGAATTTGTGTCTGGAAATGGAGAAGAAGAACGGGATAAAACTCCCTACGAAGGGAAATTTTGGATTTATGAAAACATCATCCGTGCGTCTTATTACGGAATATATGAAGTCAAAAAAGCATCAGTGGAAGTTTATCACTTAGACGTACAAGGTTACAAGAAGATGAGCCCGAATCGTAGAGGGCATTATCCAATTGCGCTAATAGATGTAGAGTTAGGTATTTGGCAGGGTAAGTTTTTATTAGACAAAGAATTACCGTGGTTGCGGTGGTGGGACAAACAAGGCAGTTTGTTACTGACAGGAGATGAACGCGCAGAAGTTGAACACCAACGCGCAGAAGCCGAACGCCAACGCGCAGAAGCCGAACACCAACGTGCAGAAGCCGAACACCAACGCGCAGAAGCCGAACGCCAACGCGCAGAAACAGCAGAACAGGAGAATGCTCGTTTGCGCGAACGACTACGAGTCTTAGGCTTAGATCCAGATGTATTGGGTTAAGGGGTTTCTATAGATGAAGAGCGAAGTAATGTTTTAAGATAAAATCAAAACTAAAAGACCAAAAGTAATATACTACAGTGAAAAACTTCCAAGAGTATGCACAGAGTATCCTAATCACAGACTCTATCCTCCCACGCTTGCAGGAACTTCATCCTGATGGCAAATTCTGCATTGGAAATGACTGTCCTATTTACTGGCGAGTCTCAGAATCACTCGAAAAAGGGTCCACCGTACCAGATTGGTTTTACGTGTCGGGCGTTTCACCTACTCTTGATGGTGAGGTAAAACCTTACTATGATTTTTGGCAAGACCTTCTTGCTCCTAAAATGGTTATAGAATTTATCGATGAAGATGATGAAGAGGAATGGAACAAAACTCCCTATGAAGGCAAGTTTTGGATTTATGAAACCGTTATTAAGCCATCTTACTACGTGATTTTTGAAGTCAAAAAAGCATCAGTAGAAATTTACGAATTATTTGCAGGACAATATATAAAGGTAAGTCCCAATAGTAGGGGACATTATCCAATTAAAGTGCTAGATACCGAACTAGGTATTTGGCAAGGTCATTTTTTATTAGACAAAGAATTATCTTGGTTGCGGTGGTGGGATGAAGCAGGAAATTTACTGCTAACAGGGGACGAACGAGCAAAAGCCGAACGTCAACGCGCAGAGAATGCAGAAAAGGAAAATGCTCGTCTTCGGGAACAATTGGGTTCTTTAGGCGTAGACCCGGATACAATGGATTAATATTTCTTTATATTAGCAGAGCAAATTAGATATTATTTAACATTCCTGACTAGAAAATTTGGCTGACCACAACTTTTTTGAGAGCGCTTCAAAATTTCTGCACTACAAGTACCAGCTTTACCGTCTTTGGAGTAGCAAACAAACACTTCTTGCAAAAATCTTCCCGAACCAGAACACAAAGGTGCTATTCCATGAGTAGTAAATTGACTGTTAGCTTTTACAAATGCACTTTTTAGCTCTTTGATTGTGGTGCGGAAAGGTTTACTGGGACGATTATAGGCTGTGGGAATAATGACAGAATCTTTTAATTGTTTAGATAATGCTAGATATTCTGCTGGAGTTTTTCCAGAACAAGTCCCGTGTTTTTCCCACTCATGACTATAAAGCTTATCACTCGGAAACAATCCTGGAAATTGCTGCTTCACAGATGGTGATAATTTTTGAGTCGAGCAATAACTGGGATAACCCTTTTGGTACTGGGGCCAAAGACCATGTAATACAAAACCCAGTTTCTTTTTTGATTTACACTGCTGTCGATCGCGATCGCCATTGCTCGCACAATAATCTGGTGACCATGAGAGCGTTAGTACATAAAAATCAAACTTACCAGGCGTCCCACGATTTTGAGCAATGGCGGTATTAGGTATAGCAAGACTAGTGATTAATAAAGAAGATGTTACTAAGAATTTCTTGAAATGCGTATTCACAATCATTTTTCGCTTGTGCAGGAAAAGGCTAGTAAAGGAGTATGCTCAAATATAGAATTTTCAGCTAAAAATGTTATAACCTTTACTATAAATAGTGTCAAAATAGTGAAAACACTGAGAGACATATGATCGGCTTGATGGCGGAGATGTTTACTTAGGCTAAAGGTAGAAAAAACCTAAATGTAGTCCCTTTACCCAGTTGACTTTCTACTATCATCGTGCCACCTTGGAGCTCTACCAGTCGGCGTGAAATTGTCAAACCAACCCCAGATCCGCAAGAATTACGGGCGCGGGCGGTTCCAGAACGCCAAAACCGCTCGAAGATATGGGGTAAATCTTGGGGCGCAATTCCCGGTCCCGTATCAATGACTGCTATCCACAACCTTTGTCCTTCATCCCAAGCCTTGAGAGTGATTGAGCCTTTAACAGTATAATTTAGGGCATTACCTAGTAAATTAATTAACACTTGCTCAAGGCGATCACCATCAGCTAAAACGGGCGGTAGTTGCAAAGGACATTCCAACCGGATAACCGGACTATCATCAAACAACTGATCGGAAAATCTTTCCACCAAGGAAATTAATAACGGTTTGACCGAAAGTGGTGCTAAATGAATTGGTAAATAACCGGCTTCCGCTTTCGATAATTCTTGCATATCATTCACCAAGCGCTGTAACCGCTTTGTTTCCCGTATTAACGAAAGGTAGAGCTCATTGCTTGGTTCGATTTGGTTATCAGCCAGCCCTTCTAAATACCCGTTAATGACCGTCAGTGGTGTCCTCAGTTCGTGCGTTAGATCCCCAATCAATTCTCGCCGTCGTTGTTCCACCCCTTCCAAGTTTTCAGCTAGATAGTTAAAACTGGCTGAAAGCTGATTGAGTTCGGGAATTTTACTAGCTGGTAGACGTTCGTCTAACTTTCCAATAGCAAACTTTTGTGTAACTCTCTCTATCTGTTTTAAAGGTTGAGTAATTCTCCGAGAAACCCAGTAACTTAAAATCCCAGCTGTAGTAGCACCAATCAGTACCGCCCAAAATATGCTGCGATTCCAAGCAGTATCAAATCCTGCCATTAAATCAGTACGGATGTTTGTCAAACTTGACCCCATTGCTTCTAAATCCTGTAGGTGTGAGAGAAAGAACAACGAAGAAGATAGCTTTCCAGTCGTCACCAAAGTAACAACTGCAACCAGCATGACTAGCAAGTGAGAAAAAAACAACCGCGTTGCTAAAGGTAAAGACTGTTTTCGCCGAGAATTACCCATAATCACTAGGGAAGTAGTAAAAGCATTTTTAATTCCGCCGTGCTGTACTAGATTGCATCTTCAAACTTGTAACCTACACCCGTTACCGTTTTCACAAAAGTTGGATGAGCCGGATCGGGTTCTATTTTTTTCCGTAATCGGGCAATATGAGTATCGACAACTCGTTCATCACCAAAAAAATTATCTCCCCACAGTTTATCTATTAACTGAGTGCGGTTCCACACCCTTTGTGGTTGACTGATAAATGTAGACAGCAGATTAAATTCTAATGTGGTTAAATCTAATACTTGGTCTCCTTTAGATTCGAGCTTTTTGCTAGCTGTACGTTGATTGACATTGACAACAAAATGTTGGCTGCGGTAAACCAAATCCTGCTCAATGTGTCGCAGACTGCGACGTAACAAAGCTCTGACTCTAGCCACTAGTTCTTTTGGGCTAAAAGGCTTGGTTACGTAATCATCAGCACCAGTAGATAAACCGACTATACGGTCGATTTCCTCACTTTTCGCTGTCAACATCAAGATGTAAGGGTCTTTTTCTCCTGGCTTTTGACGAATTCTTGCACAAACTTCCAAACCATCTAAACCCGGAATCATCAAGTCCAAAATAATTAAATCCGGTGGTTGCTGCTTCAATATGTCCAAAGCGGCTAGACCATTATTACAAAGGTGAGTTGAAAATCCTTCTCTTTCTAAGGTGAGTTTGATTAGTTGCGCGATTTCTGGCTCGTCCTCAACTAGCAAAATTTCTATATCCAACATCGCCTCATCCTTTAATATTGTTTTGCCTATAATAATTCTTACTCCATCAGGACTGATACAAAAACGAAAGATTTCTTGAGTTTATTTGGTGTAAAAACAAACATTTTTCTACTTACCTGACCGGACAGCACCATTCTTAACAAGACGTAAAAAAACCAGATTTCTTAACGAGCATTTAAGCTTCTTTAACGCTGAATTAGTGTATGTATCACTTCCTAGTGGCAGATTTAGTGGTAAATGACATACATCACTCGCAATACTTGTCGGAAAGAGCAAAAATTAGAAACCCGGTACCTCCAAGATACCGGGTTTCTTTTACCTCTTATTGTTCACTGAGCAGTATTGACATCACTCACGCTGCCTGGGATGAATACAAACTCAACTGGTATATAGCAATTGTATTTGATTTGTGAAAATTGCGATTAATGATAGCATAGACCTTAGTAATGCTTTCGTTTACCGTGGCGCTTGCGCTCTTTCCAAAGTTTGCCCTCAAAAGGTTGCACGCCAATTGATGGATAGCTGTCGCGATTAGGGCTGAATATTTCCAGTGCAGCTTCAGTTAGATATCCCAAACTTTTTTCTAATCCAAAGTTCCTAAATTTAATCAACATTGAACAAATCCTTTACACGAGATATTGTTACTCTAATCAAGCTATGTGTCGGTGATGTTTCATTCCGATGATAATTTTGTGTCAAATAAATCACAAAAACATAACTCTTAAAATTTATATAAAAATATACATTACTTCATTCTATGTAATATTTCATGGAAGAAAAGACAATGCAAAGTAGAAAATTACGCTTACAGGTGGGGAAAGATGGAATCTTGCATTGTTTACCTAAAATCAAAGCACACACAAGGGCTATCCGTTTCCTGTAATGGTTGAAACAAACTACAGAACTTGACAGTAGCACACCAGTCCTTAATAGTTAGCGATCGCCCAAAATCCGAGATGTTAATCAGTTGAATTGGCTACTTAGGATAGTTGCAGAACTAATTTTCCATTATTAACTAATTTGTCCAGTCTTCGACTTGCAAATTAGACATCTCCGAAAAAGATGTAGGGGCGAACGGCCGTTCGCCCCTACCAACGCTTTCAGAATATGCATATTTAATTTTCGGAGATGTCTATTAGGTTTCAGTAAAAATGCGGTTGTAACTTAGGTCTTGTGTAGTGCTACTTTAAACTTAATTAATCACATAATTGTGCTCGTAATACAAGCATAAACAGAATATAGGAAGTCGTCGTGTTTGCAAATAAGTTAGCAAAACACAGGTATTGAATATGACAAAAGAACAAGAAATACGTAAATGAGTAGATTTAATCAGTTTACTGTTTCTGCTGCTAGACGAATGCCTGTCATAATCCTTGCTGATGTCAGTGGGAGTATGAGCGTTGATGGCAAGATAGAAACACTTAACAGGGCGCTCTCCGAAATGATTGCCTCTTTTGCAGAAGAGGAAGATGTTCGCGCAGAAATCTATGTTGCAGTAATTACCTTTGGGAAGGGCGGTGCCACAATTCATCAATCTCTCACAGCTGCATCTCAGATTCAATGGACTGACATGGAAGCGATTGGCTCTACTCCAATGGCAGCAGCATTTGAACTAGCTGCTAATGTCATTGAAGACAGAAACCAAATTGCCAGTCGAGACTACTATCCAACTATTGTTCTGGTTTCTGACGGTCAGCCAACAGATGAAAGGGGTCATCTCACAGATAATTGGAAACAACCGCTACAGCAGTTACTAAATTCCTCACGAGCATCTAAAGCCTTGCGTCTGTCAATGGCAATTGGTGCAGATGCTGACTATGAGGTACTTAAGGAATTTTTGCAGGGTCAGCCGCAGGATATTCCTGTGTTCCGGGCTGACGAAGCCGCTCAAATTCAGCAGTTCTTCCGGTGGGTAACAATGACCGTCACTAACCGTTCTAAAAGTACTACCCCCCAGAATATGCCCATCGTAGGTTACAGTAACGTTGAAGATTTGGTGTTTTAATGACTAAGAAACTCCAGAAGCAGGTGCAGTACTTTGGTGCTTCTGTGAAAGGACCACTCCATCAACGTGAGGGGCGTTCAAATGAGGATGCTTGGAAAGGTATTTGCGGAACGTTTGGTACTGGCATTGTGGTCAGTGATGGTATGGGTTCTAAACCAAATGCTCATACTGGAGCGCATATGGCTTGTAAGGCAGTTAAGAATGCACTGCAATATTGGAGTAAATTTAATGGCGCATCACCAGTAGTACTGCTGCGGTTAGTTCATATCCTATGGGCACTTCAAGTATTGCCTGCGAGTGAAGAGAATAGTGCTGCTACCTGCCTGTTTGCGGTAGTTCTTCCATCAGGTGAACTAGTTGTAGCGAAACTGGGAGATGGGATTGCCGCAATTCGGGAAACAGATGGGAAGGTGATTGTACTTGGGGATGAGCGTTCTGGGTTTTGCAACGAAACGACCGCTCTGGGAATAGCACGCTCAACCAAAGAATGGTCTGTCATCACTAGACCCAGTTTTCTTCCTGGTACTGCTGTGCTGTTAGCAACTGATGGGATAGCAGACGACTTAGTGAGCGATCGCGTGGGAGATTTTATCAATTTTCTTACCGAAGAGTTTGCCTCTATGCAACCTGCACTTAGGTGGAGAACGCTTTGTCACGAATTGCGAAACTGGTCTACACCCAAACACTTAGATGATAAAACTTTAGCGATTCTTTGGCATCAAAAAGATGATTTTGGGAGTGCAAGCTGATGACAAGAGCAACAAAACGAGTATCAGACGTACTTGGTGGTGTATATGAATTAGAAAAAGAACTTGGTCGCGGAGGACAAGGCGTTGTATTTGCTGTCAAAAATGGCAAACTAGCAGTAAAAGTCCTTTTTGATCGCTCCCCCATACGTCGCACTCATTTAAAGCAGCAACTAACACAGGTTCGGAATGTGGGATTTGAGATAAAGACACTTCCCATTGCACGTCCCTTGGAGATGTTAAATCCTCCATACCTTGGCTATGTGATGGAACTTCTCACTGACATGGTTCCCATCAAGCAGCTCATTAATGTCCCAAAAAAAGTAAATTGCTTGGTTGAATGGTATTTAGAGGGTGGGGGACTCCGTCGTCGTCTGTTGCTCCTAGCACGATGTGCGGAAGCTTTAGCTCAGTTACACGGAAAAGGACTTGTCTATACTGACCCTTCATCTAACAATATCCTTATTTCTTCTGATGTCAACAACCATGCAGTTATCCGATTGATAGATGCTGACAATCTTCACTATGTCAGCTCATCATCTTCAATAAATCTCTATACTCCTGGATTTGGCGCACCTGAATTAGTGACAAGAAAGTCTGGAGCAAATACCCTGACTGATGCTCATGCTTTTGCAGTTATAGCGTTCCAAACTTTATCCCTTGTTCATCCGTTAATGGGGGATATGGTTAATGAAGGGGAACCTGAACTAGAAACCCAAGCCTTGGAAGGAAAGCTACCTTGGATTGATGACCCGGAAGATAATTGCAACTTTACAACTCAGGGACTTCCTAGAGATATAGTTCTTTCTCCAAACCTGAAAGAATTGTGTCAGCGTTGTTTTGGTACAGGTCTCAAAGAACCTACGAAAAGACCAGGTACTGGAGAATGGAGAGACAAATTGTATTCAGCAGCAGACTTCACTATTCATTGTCCAGAATGCAACAGTACATATTACGCAAATAAAAAATACTGCCCTTGGTGCAACTATCCTCGACCTACTTATGTTCAAATCAGAATCCAACGTTGGGAACCACAGCAAGGATGTTTTAGAGAACAGAAGCCTTTACAGGTTCTTGCCTTAGCATCCTCTGAGTCTTTAATTTTAACAAGTCGTATTGTTAGTGGTAGAACAGGTGTAGATAGTCACAATCCTAATATTGAACTTGTTTTGGAAGGAGAAAATATTAAAGTTCGTAGTATTAATGGTCAAGGTTTCTGGCTCACATCTGAGGGAACTCAAAAAGTAGAGAAAGAGATGCAAGATAAATGGGTTCGTTTCTCTGTTCAATCACAAACATATGGTTCTTGGCTCTTACATTTTGGCGTTCTTAATTCTCCGCATCGTCTAGCTACTTTTACTTTGGTATCAGGAGAAAATGTATGAGAGTAAGTGATATTCAATGCGGGCGAGTGTACGTAGTTGAAGTTGAGAGAGAAGATCGCACTCCTTTTCAAGGGAGGGATGTACTAGCTATCAATAACGAAGTTTTTTTATATCAATCTGAGAAAACAGGTGAAATTCTGCTGCGTTACGCTACACAAGATATTTGGGATGTCAGAGGAATTAATAAAAAGTATGAGAATATTTTGCAAGGAATTATAGAAAGGAATCTACCTCGTCTATGTTGGATCGCTTCAGTACACTCTGAAGAATTGACGCTGACTGTGCAAGTGCATGAATTTCCCAAACGGCTTCACTTACATAATGATATTCAAATAGGTATTGATGAAAAAATTATTGAAGATATCCGAGAAAAACATATTCGCAATAATGCACCTGTTGAAAAAATTATCGAATGGCTAACTGGAGAATTTTTACTACCAGAGGTGACTGAGGGTGGTGCTAAACGAGCACTACTTCAGGCAGGTACAAGTTACGAAAATGGCATAGAAAATACATTTCGTTTGTATGGTAAAACAACAGCTGTTAACATCCGTTGTAACCAAGATGACAAGCTAATTATTGACAAAATCGAGAAGGCACGGCAACCTAAGGATTACAATGAACAGCGTCCGGTTGTGCTAGTTGAAGCACGGTTTTCTTTCTGTAATATTTCTCTAGCAGCTACTTTACCAAAATACGCCCGCACTGAACTTGATGTTATAGTAGAAAATTCTAACAGTTATCTAGCGCTTTGGAAAGAGTACAACCGCCTTGAAGAAGAAAGTATTCTGCAAAAGGCTCAACAATTTGGATGGGTTCGATACAACCATTATCAAAACCTGCATAATGGCGATCGCCGATTTCTTTTGCAGCAGGAGGATAACTTAGAAGAAAGGCTAAAGATGCTTTTCGATTCAAAAGAGTTTTCACTTGAAGCCAGCAATTATCTACCTAATTTTAGCTTGGACAAAGGCAGAAAAACTGATAATAAATCATTTTTAGGTCAGGTAGAATGTGTAGATTTATATAGTTATACACTTGACCTTCGTCCCTCAAATCCAGATGACGATCTGTCTCCTCCCCCAGAAGGTTTTCTGTTCATTTCTCTTCAGGGAGATAGAATCCGTTTAAAACGTCGTCAAACGGCTGAAGAACTTATTAGAACAGCTAACTGCCCAATGCCACAGCTAGGGTTAATTTTAGAAAATCAACGCGTACCTATACGCCGTACTCACCAATACAAACCCCTATCAAAAGACACCAAAAAAATTTTTAACGGTGCGCCTACTTCCCGTCAAGAAGAAGCTTTGAAAGTAGCTCTTAATACACCAGATATAGCTCTGATTCAAGGACCGCCAGGAACGGGAAAAACGAAAGTAATTACGGCTTTACAAGTTAGATTAGCAGAAATTAGTGAAGATTTGAATGAGAGTGTATTTCGTAGGATACTGCTAACTAGCTATCAGCATGATGCAGTGGAAAATGTAGCAGAAAAGTCTGTTGTCTTTGGACTTCCAGCCTTAAGGATCGGCGGGAGAGCAAAAAGTGATGCAGAGCTAGATAATGTGGATCGTTGGAGGCGAACACGCATAGAAGCTTTGGAGGCAAAACTTGCTAGTTTACCAGACTCACCAGAAACTGCTGTCTTACGTCAAGTGCAGAATCTAGTAGCAAGTTATATTCTCACACCTAGTCATGGACAAGAAACAGCAGTACTGCTCACACAAATTTTTGAACTCACAAAAGGCAAGATAAACAGTGAACTAAGCGATCGGCTGTTGGAATATAGCCACAAACTTGCAAGAGGACAAGACCTTCAGAAAAAAGAAAACTCAGAAGAGCAAGAATTGGCGCTTAGAGCGGTACAAGCAATTAGAACTGACCCTGTTCCCTTCTGTGATGATGGTCCGGTAACTGCGATGAAAGCACTTCGCCGTCTGGAGCCTTTGCAGGTACTAGAAACAGCTGATCGCCAACTGTTGCAAAATGCGGAACAGTGGATGGAGGAAGAAGCACCGTCGTTTCTCTTAGAATTAGCATTACTGCGCGATCGCCTCTTAGAAAAACTCATTCCTCAAGCAGTTCCTATAACTACTGTTGTTGCTGACCCAGAAATTGAGACTTTACTCAACCAAGCCAGAGAAGCAATGTATGAGCGTGTTCGCCAATCCAAAGCAGGTGTAGAAGCAGTTTTATCTGAGTACTTAGAAGACCTGAAAACTGACCCAGAAGGAGTCAGAGAAATGCTAGGTAAGTACACAGTAGTTCTTGCAGCCACCTGTCAGCAGTCATCAAGAATACAAATGCAGCTAGCAAAGGAAAATCACGACACAGTGTTGGAGACAGTCATTGTCGATGAAGCTGCTAGAGCAAACCCTCTAGACCTATTTATTCCCATGTCGAAAGCAGAGCGACGGATTATTCTTGTAGGTGACCACCGCCAACTTCCTCATATTCTTGAAGAAGATATAGAACGTCAACTGGGTCAATCCACAGAAGCTACTCAAAATGCACTGAAAAAAAGTCTCTTTGAACGTCTGTTTGTCCAGATGAAAGAGCTAGAAAAACGTGATGGTATCAAGCGGACCGTTACTTTAGATACTCAATACCGAATGCACCCGACTTTGGGTGATTTTGTCAGTCGAATTTTTTACGAATATCATGGTGAGCCACCTATCCGTGCAGGGAAATCAAAAGAAGAATTTGTTCATAACTTACCTGGTTATGAAAATGTTGTTGCAGCTTGGATAAATGTTCCGTTAAGTACTGGAAAAGAAACCAAAGGACGAAGTAAATCTCGTCCTATAGAAGCAAAACGAATCGCTCAAGAATTGAAAAAGCTAATTGAGCATGATACTCGACTCACATTTGGTATTATTTCCTTCTACTCAGCGCAGGTAACAGAAATTTGGAAAGCACTTTGTGAAGTTGGTATAGCAGAGCAAACAAACGATGGAATTTACCAAATCACCACCGCTTACCGAGAAACCAGAAACCATGAAGGCAAAATTGTAGAAAGGTTGAGGGTTGGAACAGTAGATGCTTTCCAAGGAAAAGAATTCGATGTGGTTTTTCTCTCAATCGTTCGCAGTAATGACATCAACGCAGTTAGAGAAGAACTGTATCCCCAAAAATACGGCTTCTTGATGTTGGAAAACCGTCTTTGTGTAGCTATGAGTCGTCAGCAACGCCTGTTAATTGCAATCGGAGATTTAGAGATGGTAAAAGCTGAAGTCGCACCCAAAGCGATTCGAGAGTTGGTAGCCTTTTATGAACTTTGCCAAGAATATTACGGAAAAATTATTTAAAGTTTTGTTGATATGTCATTTAAAAAAGAAACACCGATACTGTATTTTAACCCCCGTTCCTCTACTCGTTGGAGTAAGCGGCAATATTTACTTTTGCCAGCTTGGTCTTATCGAGTCGTTGCACCGCGAGTTCACCAGCGTGATGTCAATATTTTAGAGAAAGCAGTCTTGGGAATGTGCCATGTAGGAGCTTTCTCTGCTGTAGAAATTGGTGAAATATTGGATATCGGAAGTGATTTGGCTGGACTTGTTATCCAGCAGTTATCAGACAATAACTTTATCAACAATCACGGCTTGCTGACTGAGGAAGGTTTAAAACTTTTAGAACAAGAAACATGGATAACTCAAGACATAGTAGCTGGCTTTATTTTTCAAGACCCTTGGACAAGAGAGCTATTTCCTCGCTTTGTGGAACGTCAAGAATATATGGAGGTGCAGTTTAATCAAAATGGTTATCCAGACCTGGTATTCGGAACTACAGGAAAACCAGATTACCGAAGAGCTTATATGCCTTTACCTGTTGAAGATGTCGTGAAAGCACAACCATCAACGCAGGAGATTTTAAAAGCTGTGAAACAGCATGATAAAGCTTTACACTATCGGGGATATTCCGAAGAGGGGGAAGATGATGAAGAGATATGGACTTCCGCTCAAGTTCCTAACTTAAAACGTATATCTTTTGTTGAAGAAGACCCTACACCAGTATGGATTGCTACTTACATTTATCTACCTGAAAATTCTTTAAGTGCCACAATCTGGAATGTTTGCGATCCCTTTGGACTTGGGGATAGTCCTTGGCTCCATCGTAGATTATCAAGACAAATAGATAACAATTTAAGCTTCCGGGGGTTGAAAAAAATCATTCAAGAAATGAGTGGTGAAAATAGAGAAGAAGGTGTAATAAATAGTGGATTAACTGATTTTATCAGATTTGTCCATAATGAAGCTGTGATGAAAGTTGAGAATAAATTAACTCTAGAAATCAGGCGATGGCAAAGCCTATTTAACAATTTAGTAGCTATGGAAAGAAATTATATAGAAGCTGATTTATTAGCTAGTTCAACAAACGTAGTGGATAAATTAGATGATGTCCTTGTGAAGGCACAGAAAGCTGTTGAAAGTCTATTTTTAACCATTCGGGAAATTTATTCAACAGATAACAGTTGGAAGATACTTTCACCAAGCGATCGCGAATATAATAAAAACCTCCTCAATAAACTAGCTGATAATTTGGGTTTTACCACCCCGCTTCCCAAATCTTTAGTTGATGTCAAGCAGGGAAAAGTAAAATCAGCAGCAGATTATGGTGAAGGTTCTCTGCGTTCCCATCTACTTGCAGCTTTGTTAACGACTAGACATGATAATAAGCATCCATTACAATTGGTAGCCCAAAATGCACCGGAGATGCTGGCTCGGTTAGACAACCTTGCTGAACTGCGCGATAAGAGTAGTCATTTCAGCAACCAACAGCTCACAATTCAAGATGTATCGCTGCAAATATCGACAGTTTATGAATTTATTGCCAGAATGTTAGGAATTCCCTATCAAGAATAAATGACTATTACTAAATATATAGGAAGATTATATGCCTGACACAAACAACCAAGACTCAAATGGTTCTAGAAATAGCCAAGCAAGTACAAATAATCATTTACTTACAGATATTGAGCAGCTTTCTCAAAAAGCTGAAAATAACCTTTCTGAGCCTGAATTAGCTAATCTGAATATTTCAGTACCTCCGGCTGATTTTAATCTAGAAGAATGTTGGTATAAAGCAAAACTATTTGAGGCTGCAACCAAACGTGCTGAAGAGGAAGCTCAGAAAGCGAGAGGTTTAAATGAACAAAGACGACAATTAGAAACCCAAAGACAAGAACTAGAGCAACAACGCCTGCAACTTAATCAAGAAAAAGATGAGTTACAAAGGACAAGAGCCGAACTTTATCATCAAGAGCGAGAACTGCACGAACGTGAGTTGAATGCAGAAGCAGGATTTATTCAGCAAAACCGCAGCGCTTTAGATAAACTGGAAGAGCAAACGCAAGGTATACGTCAAGAACTGGAGCAGTTTTACAAAACCATTTCACAAGAACGCCAAGCGCTAATAGATGAAATTAATCAACAACGTGCAAAATTTACCCAGGAAATAGCAGCAGAACTTCAAGAAATTGAGGCTAATAGGAATCAACTTGCTGAAGAAAGAAAGCAGTTACGTCTTGAGCAGAGGAGAGTGGAAACAGAAAGGCAGTTACTTGAAGAAGATAAACAGGCTTTAGAAGAAAAGATAGAGCAAAAAACTGCAGTAAAAGAAGAAACATTAAAAACAAAGATTCGGGTTTTAGAGCAACAACTTGAGAAATCCCGTGAATTACAAAGACTGCTTGAGACACAACTGATTCAACGACTTGAGGCAAATAAAAGATTCGGACAAAAAACTCCGGAAGAAGTACTGGAAGAATTAGAAACTTTGCGGAGTGAGAAAGCTGAACTCGAACAAAAACTGGCTTTACGACTTGGTGAAAGCGCTGCTGCTAGATTACAAGAACTAGAGTCCCAGAAGCAAGAATGGGAAACAGAACGCTTTCGGTTAAGTACCAGGTTACAAGAACTGGAAAGGAGCATTACCTATAATCGCATTGCAGTTACAGAACTGGAAACCTTACGAGATGAAAAAGAAGCATTAGAGGCTAGCAATAACCGTATAAGAGCAGCTCTTGATGAGTTGAAAGCACAAGTCAATGAAGCTGTAGCGCAGTCTCAAGAAAGAAGTCCTTTCCCTGAATGCTTCCGAATGGATGGTGACACAAGACTGCAAACAGAAATTCTACTTTGTGAGAATATTCCCGATCTCAAGGAGTTTGCTCGTGACTTGCGATCTCGCATTGCTTTATCTCCCTTGATGCAGGATGAAAATACTGAAAAGCGGCTCTATTACTCAGAACGTGATATTAGGGTATTTCTAGGTGGTTTAGCAATGAGCCACCTCCACATTCTCCAAGGTATCAGTGGTACAGGAAAAACTAGCCTACCCATTGCTTTTTCTCGTGCTATGGGGGGTCAGTATAAACTGGTGGAAGTGCAAGCAGGGTGGCGCGATCGCCAAGACCTCATTGGTTACTTCAATACTTTTGAAGGTAGATTTTATGAATCAGATTTTTTCAAAGCTCTCTACGAAGCTCAGTGTCCAGCAAACCGAGAAAGTATTTATATCATTATTCTTGATGAAATGAACCTTTCGAGACCGGAGCAATACTTTGCTGATTTTCTTTCCAAGCTAGAACAAGATGCTCCTACTATCGGATTAACAACTGATTTAGATAAACCTTCTCCTCAATTATTTCAACAGAGGAATATACTCTCTATACCCCCTAATGTCTGGTTTGTCGGAACTGCTAACCAAGATGAAACAACTTTAGAGTTTGCTGACAAGACCTATGACCGCTCCCACATTATGGAATTACAACGCAGTTATGAAACTTTTAATCTTCCTTCCCAACTAGAGCCAAAGCATCCTATTTCTTACGAAGCCTTGACAAACTCGTTTAGAAATGCACAGAGAAGGTATGCAAATACAGCCTCTGAGGCGTATCAATTTTTGAATGAAACGCTAGCAGAATTTCTAGAACGTCAATTTAAAGTTGGTTGGGGTAATCGCTTAGAAAGACAAATCAAAAATTTTGTACCAGTGGTCATTGCGGCTGGGGGTTCCTTAGGTGAAGCTTGCGACCATATCCTGGCGACTAAGATTTTACGGAAGATACGCGATCGCTATGACACCCCAACCAGTGACTTGAGAAAACTCAAAGATGAACTCTTGGCTGGATGGGATTTACATCAATTTGCACCAGAACCAAAACAATCAATCGACATTATTGACAAAGAAATTCGTCGCTTAGAACCAGGGGAAAATTAAATATGCAGTTTTGGAACCGCCTCACAAAGAGCATCTTGAGAGAGCTACCGGACCAATTGACTCTAGGACAATGGCAGATTATTGTAGAATCGAAACAGGTACTTATCAACTCCTTTGGAATACCTCCGCATTCCAGAGAATATATTTTTCCAGACTCTACCCATCGTTGGTCGATGCGTTCTCTTGATAGTGCATTACACTGCGAAAAACAGTTTCCTAAGTGGCAGCTATCATCAGATATCTTATCTGAAAGCTTACGTTTTTTTGAGCGTGAGCGACAAAAGCTATTATCTAACTCAGCTACTTGGTTAGATTGGGTTGAGATACCGCCCTTAGTACCTGAGATTGAACAAAAGATTCATATTCAGTCGTTAGAAGATATTATTAAGCAAAATTTGGGACATATTGAAGAAGTTTGCCATCGTCCTCGAACTTACCTCAAAATGGAAACTGAAAGGTTACCAGTATCCCGTGCTCAACGTACCTCTTCCCATGCTGCTGAATTTCTTGCTGCTCATACAGAAGATTGGGAACGACGGAATTTTCGCTCTGTTATACCTAAGCGTGTTCTTTGTATGGTGAGAGAAGACTTATGGGATATTTATGAAAATAAAGTGACTGCTCGGCTGATTGACAACCTATTAGAGTATGTACACCAGCGTCTTCAGCAGGTGCGAACTCTCAAACAAGAACTTGAAGAATCCGAGTACTTGAGTGGCTCGACTAGCGATATCCATTGGAGAAATCAGGAACGCATTTATACACTATGGGGTCAAGATTTTAATGCGTCAGCAGCACTCAAAACGTCAGCAGAAACACTGCAAGATTTGCAGCAATTGCAGTATAAATTGCGTAGCTTAATAGACACAGTTTTATATAAAGCTATTCCGCTACGCGCATCTGTGGGAACGACTCTCAAACGAACAAATATTTTAGTGAACGACCAAAATTATCGTTATGTAGACTTGTTATGGAGGGAATGGAGCCAGTATCACACGGGAACAATAAAAAACTCCCGTCAAGTCTTTGAGGAGAATCAAGAGCTTTTTCGCGGATTTGAATCCTTTTGTCTTTTGTTAATAGGGCTAGCTTTGACAGGAAACGGTAAGGATAGGAGCAAGGGATTAGGGTTTGAGGCGATCGCCAATCTCATTCCTACATACAACGGTCAATCTATCCAATTTCAAGGAAAATTAGGAGAGGTATCACTCACTTGGCAAGAGGATGGGACATTTTTGCTTCAATCTCATGGGATTAAAGACCTACACATTATTCCTATCATAGCTACTCTTAGTGCTACTAATAATTCTGATATAATTACCTCCACTCTTGAAACATTATTTCATAACCTGACTCCTAACTCTGAAAATCTAACTCTCATTCTTTATCCAGGTACAGAAGAAGAAAGAAAGAAGCTACCACTCTATATTCAGCACAAGATAAATACCCTTGGTAACGACCATATTACTGGAGGTTTAGCGCCAGCAATTTTGCCCGTTAGTCCACTCGATATTATGAGTCTTGAAAGGGTTGCTCGTGCAATGCAATGGTGGTTACATGGTCAGAGATATCAATCTTACCCACCCACTCTTGAAAGAAATATTCCAGATTCTTTGCTAAAAGATTGTAACTGGTTAGAAAAAGAACATCAGTCCAATAAAGTCCGAGTTTTATGTTCACCTTTACCAGAACAAGAGCAATTTTTTCAAACAAATCTTCAGATTCTTATAAGACAATCGCAAGCCCTTGTTTCTAGAGGGAGAGGACAATTGTCTCAACTGCAAAATCTAGAAAATTTGCCATCCCAGGCGCAAGAACTTATCCAACAATTTCAAGTGTGTCCCGTGTGTCATTCTCTGGGTAACTTTACAGTACTAGATAACCAATGCTTTCGTTGTGAATGTAGTCACTGTGAAATTTCTTGGGGGACTCGAAACTGTGGAGGTTGTGGTCAAAAGTACCCCTATATTCAGGTAAAAGGTGTTAAAAACGAAAACTCCAACCCTGGGTGGGTTGAACGCACTCTAGGGAGAGAAGTTCTCGCTGTTCCTTGCTGGATGGAAAATAATTATGGTACTTTCATTTGTCCACACTGTGGAAGATGTAATCAAGCTAGACAACAACATTCCAACGGGTGTATTCGCTGTCAAAACTCCTGTGAGTTCTAGATAGTGGCTCATTCTTGTCATAGGGCGGGTGTTATCAGCAACGCACTTTTTTTTAGACACAATCTCTTATACCAATTCTCTAAAATTTCGCTACACATGAAATATCTTGTAAAGGCGAACAGCTGTACCCTCCACCGAACGCGAGTGCGTCTGGTGACAGGAGAAGGCTCCGCCAACGCCCTTACCGTTTGTATCTAACAAATACATAATAATGCGATCGCTCTCATGCGTATTCCTATCGTATCGGTAACAGGTCAGCTACCCCTTTTAGCGTTTGCTCAAGAGTGTAGTATCGAAAATAACAATTACAGATAGCACTTCTTCTCCAACATTTGGATACAGTATGATACCTCTTGCTGTAATTCTTCTTGCGTTATTGTATAATCATGAAGTTTTACAAAACCAGCAAGAGTAACAAAGCCCTATATTATCTGTTTCAAGGCATAATGAGATTGGAATAATAGATGTGGATAGCAACACTCACTTAAATCAAAGTATTTTGATCGCTGTTGCAAAACTAAAGTAGTTGCAACCAGTGAGAATAAATACTTATATGATTTTTCTCTCAAAGTGTAAGGATTACAGATAATGCAAGTTCTAAAAAGAGCCATTAAACCGATAACATATATTTCGTTCCTTCACATCTACCAAACGACTTGGGGAACGGCTGGTGATATCTGTTTAGTCCGGGAATCTGTAGCTAAATCAAGTACAACCAAGTTCGTAGGTCGTAAACTTCGACTAGCACTCCCGAAAGGAATGGAACGTCATCGCTTGGCGGGTTTCCCAGTCATAAAAGTTGCAGGTTATGTGGGCGACGGTCATCCTAAAGATCCCCAGTCCGAATGGGAGGTTTATGAAGGTGTTGATAGAGAAACAGCGATCGCAGTACTGAAACCTTGGGGCTTCAAGTTAATTGAGTCTGAGGTGGAGAACTGATAAGGAGCAGGGTCATGTAGCGATCGCGCTGACACCGGGCGCTCCTCGCCATCTTACTCGTTTCTTCTGACAAAGAGTTTTGAGGAGCGATCTACATAGCTCCTTTTTTGTTACAGAAATTAATAAAAACTGTGGAAAAAATTACGAAGTATAAAGATGGCTTACAGTGATTTTACTCTTCCTAAAGTAAAAGAAAGCTTTGATTTAACACTCGATGAAACTAGTAATTTATTTGCTGATATAAAACCAGTTCCACCATCAGAACTGCTAAAAACTCTCTTAAGTGATTACATACCTTTGGCAACTTCCATTGCAACTGAAAAAGCTCGGTCTGAGTTTTTGATTGCACCAATTTTGGCAGAAGTTAGAAAGTTATTAAAGAATCAAATCTCGCTCTTTTCTGGCAATGAATTTAATGTTGATGCCAGCAAAGGATTACAAGGATTTTGCGATTATATTATTAGTGCTTCGCAGGAGCAATTATTTATTTCTGCCCCGGTAATGTTTATTTTTGAGGCAAAAAAAGAAGATATTAATGGTGGACTTGGTCAATGCCTTGCAGCAATGATTGCAGCTCAATTATTTAATCAAAGTCAAGGAAAGGAGGTGGACAGGATTTATGGGTCTGTTACTACCGGAACTAATTGGAGATTTCTCTTTATAGAAAAAACGGCTGTTTATATAGACTTAGTGGAATATTATATTAAAGAAGTTGATAAAATTTTGGGTATTTTATTGCAACCTTTTCAGCGGATTTTAACTACTCTTTAAGTAATGACTGACTTTAACCAAATCCACGTTACCACCAGTAATCATCACCCCAACCCTAGCGCCTGGTGCTTTCACCACACCTTCGAGCAAAGCGGCGGCTGCTAGGACTCCAGTGGGTTCAACGACAATTTTGAGGCGTTCCCACAAAAAGAACATGGTGCGAATAATTGCTTCTTCAGATACCGTAACCATGTCATCTACATATTCCAACACCAGTGGAAAGGTAATTTTACCTAGGTAGGGAGTACGAGCACCATCAGCAATGGTATCTGGATTGTTGACTGTTTGCAGAGTTTTGGTATAAAAAGAACGTGTTGCATCATCCGCAAGTGCTGGTTCTACTCCTATCACCCGACAGTTGGGTAAAACTGCTTTGGTAGCAATTGCGGAACCGGACAGTAATCCGCCACCACCACAACACACTAACAGTAAGTCTAGTTCGCCAACTTCTTCTATGAGTTCTTTGGCAGCTGTGCCTTGTCCTGCTACGATATGTGGATGGTCGTAAGGAGGAATCAGTGTAAGCTGCCGTTCCTGTAACAGAGTCTGAGCTAATTCTTCTCTGTTTGTTTGCTTGCGATCGTACAAAATGACTTCAGCACCATACTCCCGTGTCGCTGCTAGCTTAACAGATGGAGCATCATCTGGCATGGCAACTGTGGTAGGAATTTTTAACAGTTGTCCAGCTAGGGCTATTCCTTGGGCGTGATTACCAGATGAAAAAGTAAGCACTCCTTTTTGCTTCTGTTCTTCCGATAACTGTGATAGGGCGTTGTATGCACCTCTGAACTTAAAAGAACCTGTGCGTTGGAAATTTTCGCACTTGAAAAACACTTGGCTATCAGTGTGATAGGTGTAATCCCGGTGTAGGCGATCGCAAACAGTTCTGGAAGTTAGAACGGGAGTGCGGTTAGCAATACCAGCCAAACGCTGAGCTGCGGCTTCTACATCAGTGATGGTGACAGAATTATGCTGTGACATTACCTGCTTGGCAATTTTATTTGAATGGTAAAACTTGCGAGGTCTAGAAACCCGGTTTCTCAAAGAAACCGGGTTTCTCTGCTGTTACTAATGTGTTGATATGTAAGCGTTCAGCACTTTAGCCGTCAGCAGTCAGCGAGCGAAACCTGTTTCCCTTGTATTTTCTGGGCGTTTCAGACACCATTATAAACATCTCTATGGCTTACAAAAGCGCTATGGCTGATTGCTCTTGGCTGAACGCTGACGTTGACATTGATTCAGCAGTTGTACTGCTCATTTGTTTTCGTAAAGCAGTAACTTGAGAAATCATGCTTTTCTCCATTGCGCCAGTTTCCATTGACCCCATCCAATGCATCATAGAAGAGAGGATGAGTTCTTTGAGGTAAGCATAGGAGAACCCATCAGTCATTTCAGCAATCTGAGTGACGGCTACATCCGATAGACGCATGACAGGTTTAAATTTCCCATTCCATAAGTTAATATATGCTATGCGTTCTGCTAAAGCAGGTAACTCAAAGTAATATTTGCGGTCAAATCGGCTGGGGCGTTCTAAAATTGCTGGATCTATTCGCTCTGGGTGGTTTGTTGTCGCTATAATCGCAATTCCGGTATTAGCAGCAAAACCATCAAGTTCGTTTAAAAAGAATGAGCGGTTATCTCCCTCTATCAACGAATCAATATCTTCTAACACCAGAACACATGGCGCAGACTGTCTCGCTCTTTGGAAAACTTGACGAATGTTGTGGTGAGGGCTTTCGTACTGTGACTGTAAGCTTTTGACATACAAGCAAGGTTGCTGTATCTTATTAATTAAAGCTTTAACTGCATGAGTTTTGCCATTCCCAGGAGAACCAATAAACAAAATCCCTCGCTTCCAAGGTACGCCGCAAGCTTCATAAGTCTCTTGTGAGGTAAAAAAGCCTGCCAAGTCGTTTTGAATATCTTGTTTTAAGGTTGTGGGTAATATCAAATTCTCAAAAGTCGAGTTTTGAATCGAGTTAAACAAATCTGTGTTTTTCGACCAGTAACCATCTTCAAATACTAAAATTTCGCCTCTAATTTCTGTACTCCACTCGCATACTGCGCTCAAGAAATTTTCAGCAATCTCTTTGTTGTCAGCTAATAGCCAGTAATATCTGGATTTACAATAACCATCCTGAAAACTTATGAGCAGGATATCAATTTGCTGTCCTTCCCATGTTATTGTAAAGCTAGCATTTTCAGTATAATTGTAAATTTTGTGTTCCATTCCATTCCAACCAGAAATAATCTGATTGTGGACATAGGAATCGTATGCGATACTACATAAATTTGCTTCAGCGTATCTTTCGATATCAAAAGCACTATCGTTCACTTCTACGATAGCTTTTTTAGGATAAAATGCGGCGAGTTCTTGACTAACGTGGTAGGTGATAGCGTTAGTAGGAAGGTTAAGTGCGTCTAAAATCAGTTGTTGAATTTTCACAGTTGTAACGCTTTTAATTGGATGAAAATATACATTTCTTACACATATCTTTGTGTAAATTCATATATCAAATCTACTCTCCCCTTGCGTAATATTGCTGGGTCTAATCTTTCTGTTGTATTACAAGTCATCAAGACTACCAATCTTTGCTGTACGTGGATACCTGTGTCATCAATAATACTTTGATATAAGGTACCATCTAGCAAACTCAAAATGTGTTCCGTCTTATTACTGTATTGTGCAACTTCGCTAGCACGATTTTGTGCTAAATTATCAGCCTCATTAATAATGATACAAATTTTTTCTAAGTAGGTTGGTGGTACAAAGTTAGCGATCGCATCATGATCCAAAATAAAAGTCACATATCCCAAGGGCGCAATAATTTCCTTAGCGACAGCTTGTGTCCACACTGTCTTACCTGTTCCTGGTTCTCCGTTTACTAAAACTGCTAACTGCTGCTGGTTAAGAATCGCTTGTTGAACGGTATCAGTAAAGTTTTGAATATCAGATGGGAAACTGTGAATGGGAAATTGACTGTGAACCCTACCCACACGACTCTGATATCCACTTAGCATCACAGCTAAGTCGTACGTTGCTTTATTAATCAGTGGGGCTAGATTTTTTGCCATTAAAGTATACTGGCGTCTTCCCCTATCGAAGGAATCAATCTGTAACCAAACGTCATAGTTAGACCAGTAAGCATAAACAGTATTAACAACATCCAACCGTTCCCAACTCACAAACTTTTCGACAGGTAAATAAAAATCCCGTTCTAAATAATATTGAGTAATAATGTCAGGACGGTCTAGTAACTTTAAAACACGCAACACAGTAATTTCTTGGAGGCGATTCAGAACGTAATCAATGGGAATACTGTTCCGACTTACAAATTGAACAATCGGCGTCTCTGTAGATATAACATCTTTGTAACGATGATCTGGAGACAGAGGATCGGGTGTGATGTAATTCCAAAATTTTTCTACTTCATAACGCGTATTATCCGATACAATATTTAAGACGTTAGCCCACCACGTATAGTTCGTCCGCCCTAAAATATCAGCCATACTACTAGCTAAATTCAAACTTTTTTGAGTAAACTCCTTTGTGTCATTAAACAATAGATGGTGTAAAAACCCCCAGTCTAACTCACGGTGAAAAGGTCGCCAGCCACTTGCTAGCAAACTTTGACGGTTGTTATTACTGGAAGCGCCTTCGTTTTGTCGATAGTAATCAAAATCCATAAGTCTGGCTGATTTATGAAGTCAATCATAAAGTTGTAGGGTGCGTTAACGTAGTGTAACTCACTCGGCTTTGGGGTGTAGGGTGTAGGGTGTGGGGTGTAGGGGTGTAGGGTGTGGGGTGTAGGGGTGTAGGGGCGAACGGTTGTTCGCCCTTACAGGCGTGAACAGAATAAACTGACTACAAATATCATTATTTATTTCCACCGTAGACGAAAAACGCTCATACAACACTTTGTTTATTACCTATGTATTATACAATAATACAAAGCAGCGAATGTGTCAATCTAGCACCAAGTAGAATGCGTGTTTCTCAATCCATTGCAAAAAAACCGCTATCTGTCATATTGCAGATTGCAAAAATATTAGCTTCGACATATTCTCGAAAACTCAGTTTGCTAACCTGCTCAACAATTAGTCCTAATAGGATGTATCCCGCATTGTTGTAACAGAATCTTTCACCTGGAGCAAATTCCATAGCCCGATGTTGAAACATTGGCAAAAAGTCTTCCAAGGTGCATACGCTATACATCGGTCGGTCTTTCCATACATCCTCATAATTACTATCCATTATTGTCTCATCAAAGTAGTCTGGAATACCTGAACTATGAGTCAGCAAATGATGGACTGCGATCGCTGGATCGAAATTGGGAAAGGGAATATTCAAACAATCTTTGAGAAGTGTATCAAACGTGAGTAAATTTTTCTCAACCAGTTGACATATTGCTGCACTGGTGAATGTTTTGGTGCCAGAGGCTGTAGCAAATCTGGTATTAAGAGTATTGGGTATCGCTTCAGAGCGATTTGCGAGACCGTAACTTTTGGCATAAACAATTTCGCTTTTCTCTTTGACCCAAATTACACCAGAGAAGGGTGATTTTTCATGCTGTTTTGCGATTGTGCGCTCAAGTTATACAATGTGAATTACCATAAAGACGAGCCTAATCGGTGGAGTTTTTTCTCTACTGATTGTAGTCCTTGAATAGCAGATATTGTAGATTGGATTGAAGCAAGCTACATTTATTGCTTGGAAGTCCCTAATCTTGAACACACTCAATCCATGTCTATCTTCATGCCTTTAGAACAACTTTTTTCTCAAAAACCGGATTTGGC